>CAXUFG010000020.1:0-37225 GCA_964250265.1 uncultured Pseudonocardiaceae bacterium
TGCCAGCACCGCCGCGACCCGGACGTCGTCTTCGCTCACCGCACCGGCTCCCCGCCAGGCCGCGTGCGCCAGGGCAGTGCGAGCGAGCACCAGATCAGCGCGCATGCCGTCCACCTCGAACGCGGCGCATACCGTGGCGATCCGGCGCAGCTCGCCATCGGGAAGCACCACCCGTGGTAGCAGTGACCGGGCCGCCACGATCCGGTCAGCAAGAGCAACGTCCTGCGCTCGCCAGTCCGCCGCGAAACCAGCCGGGTCCGCCTCGTAGCGTAGCCGGCGGCGGATCACCTCTGCCCGGATCTCGACCTCACGGGAGGCGGCCACCTCGACGGTGAGCCCGAAGCGGTCCAGTAGCTGCGGGCGTAGCTCCCCCTCCTCCGGGTTCATGGTGCCGACCAGCAGGAACGATGCGGCATGCGAGACGGACACCCCATCACGCTCGACGTGGGCGCGGCCCATCGCCGCGGCATCGAGGAGCACATCGACAAGATGGTCCGCCAGCAGGTTGACCTCATCGACATACAGCACGCCGCGGTGCGCCGCGGCGAGCAGCCCGGGCTGGTACGCCGAGACGCCCTCGGTGAGCGCACGCTGCAGGTCCAGCGAGCCCACCAGGCGGTCTTCAGTGGCGCCGACCGGCAGCTCAACCAGCCGCGCCGGGCGGATGTCGGCTCCCGCTGCGGCAGCGTGCGGGCCATCCGGGCAGGTGGAATCCGCCTCAGCCGGGTCGCACCCGAAGCGGCATCCCGGCACCGCTGTCACCGCGGGCAGCAGCGCGGCCAGCGCCCGCACCACGGTCGACTTCGCGGTGCCCTTCTCCCCGCGGACCAGCACGCCGCCGATTCCGGGGTGCACCGCGGTGAGCAACAATGCCAACCGGAGCTCGTCGTGCCCGACGATCGCCGCGAACGGGTAGCGGGCAATAGTCATCGTCAGCGGATCCGTGCCGAGGCGTCGCGGCGCATCGGGACGTGCGGCATCCCGCCTTCGGTGGACTCCGGTCCATCCACCACGAAGCCGAAGGCACCGAAGAGCTCGACACAGTCGAGCGGCGCGTCAACCACGCAGGGCGCATCACCCATCTCACCCAGTGCCGCCTCGAGCAACCGCCGCACCCCGCCTTGGCGCCGGGCCTGCGGGGCGGCGCAGACCCGGCAGATCCGGAACTGCCCTTCGGTGGGTTCCAACAACCGCAGCGTTGCCTGTGGATCCTCCAGCCCGCCGGCAGGCGCGAGCCAGTAGTGCCGGGTCGTCCGGTCCAGGTCATGACCGTCGAGTTCCTGGTAGGGACAGTTTTGCTCGACCACGAACACCTCGACCCGCAGACGCAACAGGGCGTAGATCATCGCGGTGGACAGGTCGGCGGCGAGGCTCCGATGTAGCACGGTGTGGTCCACCGCTCCTGCCTACCAGATGGTCTGACATCGTGGCGCCGTGGCGCGGCACGGACCCTGGCGGCTCATCCCGAAGAGTGCACTGATCTGTCTGTTCATCGGTGCCCTGCTCATGAGCTGTGCCACGGTCATACTTCGGGTCCACAGCAGTCAACGGACGCCCGCGCCAGCCTCGGACACAGCGGCCAGGGCCCCCGTCCAGCACCCGGCCAGCTCGGCGGCGCCGCGTTCGGTGTCTCCCTGGGTCGTGGGGGCCACTCCCCTGCCACGCCGCAAAGACGGGTTCGGTGTGGTGCGATCCACGCCCGCCGCGCTACTGAACCGGCGGATGGCCACGGTCGATCGGCTGCCCCCGCCCACCTCGAGCTCGTTCCAGTCCACGATCGGCCCGGCGCCCCCCCAGGTGCTGGCCCGCAGTACCTGGAAGCCGATCTGTCCGGTGAAGCCTGAGCAGCTTCGCTACCTCACGATGTCGTTCCGCGGCTTCGATGCTCGCGCCCATACCGGCGAGATGCTGGTGAACGCCGATGTCGCGCAGACCGTGGTGGACGTCTTCAAACGGCTGTACGCGGCCGGTTTCCCCATGGAGGAGATGCGGATCACCCCAGAAGCCGAGCTGAACCTGCCACCAACTGGGGACCATAACAACACCGAAGCTTTCGTCTGCCACCCGACCCGCGGCCAAAAACAATGGCCGGCGCGGGCCCACGGGCTGACCATCAGCCTCAACCCGTTCAACAACCCCTACGTCAACGGTGACCTGGTGTTGCCGGAGCTGGCCTCGTCCTACCTCAACCGGGATTGGGTGCGCTCGGGTATGGTGTTGGAGGGCGGCCCCGCGGTGACCGCGTTCGAGTCGGTGGGCTGGAAATGGGGTGGACGGTGGTCTACCCCGGTGGATTTCGAGTATTTCACCGCTACCGGGCTACCGTGAGTCACGATCCTTCCAGGTCCCCCTCGAGGTCGAGATACACCGCCTGCAGCGCGTCGATATCCGCGGGATCGGGCTGGGCCCACAAACCTCGGTCAGCGGCCTCGAGGAGGCGTTCAGTCATCCCGCGCAGTGCCCACGGGTTGGAGTCCCGGAGAAACCGTTGTACGCCGGGGTCAAAGACGTAGGACTCGGCGAGCTGGTGGTACATCCAATCCTCCACCACGCCAGCGGTGGCGTCGAAGCCGAACAGGTAGTCGACGGTGGCGGCCAGCTCGAACGCACCCTTGTAACCATGCCGCTGCATAGCGGCGATCCACCGCGGGTTGACTACCCGGGAACGGAACACCCGACGGGTCTCCTCGGCCAGCGATCGGGTCTTCACCGCGTGCGGCACCGCGGAGTCACCGACGTAGGCCGCTGGGTTGGCGCCCGTCAGGGAACGCACCATGGCGACCATCCCACCGTGGTACTGGAAGTAGTCATCGGAATCGGCGATGTCGTGCTCGCGGGTGTCCACGTTCTTGGCCGCTACCGCGATGCGCCGGAACGCGTGTTCCATATCGGAGCGCGCCGCGGCCCCATCGAGTCCCCGCCCGTAGGCGTAGCCGCCCCAGGTGGCGTAGACCTCGGCGAGATCGGCGTCGGTTCGCCATTCCCGGCTGTCGATCAGCGGCAGCAGCCCGGCGCCGTACGCGCCGGGCTTGGAACCGAAGATCCGGGTGCGGGCCCGCCGGTCGTCGCCGTGCGCAGCGAGATCGGCCCGGTAATGGGCGGCGAGGTAGTTGAGCTCCGCCGGTTCGTCCAATATCGCGACGGCAGCAATTGCATCGTCGAGCAGCGCGATCACGTGCGGGAAGGCGTCCCGGAAAAAGCCGGAGATGCGCAGGACGACGTCGATGCGGGGGCGGCCAAGCTCCGGGAGCGGCACGACCTCGATACCGGTGACGCGGCGGGATGCGTCGTCCCAGGTCGGGCGGATGCCGAGCAGCGCCAGCACCTCGCCGATGTCGTCGCCCTGCGTGCGCATCGCGGAGGTGCCCCAGACGGTGAGACCCACCGAGTCGGGCCAGGCGCCGGTGTCGGCGCGGTGTCGTTCGAGCAACGAGTCGGCCAGTGCGGTGCCGACGTCGAAGGCGTTGCGGGTGGGGATCGATTTGGGATCCACCGAGTAGAAGTTGCGTCCGGTCGGCAGCACCGAGATCAGCCCGCGGGTGGGCGACCCGGATGGCCCGGGCTCGACGAACCGCCCCTCCAAAGCGCGCAGCACGTTGGTGATCTCGGCTGTGGTGCCGGCCAGCCGGGGAACCAGCTCGGTGCAGCCGAATCGCAGCACGGCCTCGACGCGTGCACTGTCACGGACGGCGTCGCCGAACACGTCACCGAGGCACTCGACCACGGCATCGTGGGCGAGCTCCGCCGACCAGGGGATTCGGCCAAGACCGGGCTCCGCGAGGAAACGCAGCAACTTGGCCGCAGCTGCCTCCACCCGATCGATGACGTCGCTGGCCCGGATCGCCGCGTTCCCGAGTTCGGCGGCGCCGGTGTCGCAGAACAACGTGGCCGGCGCTTTGACGTAGGCGCCCGGCTCGGCGAGCAGCGCCTGCTCATCGAGCCCGATCCACTCGGCGATCGCGGCACGCAAGCCGGGCAGCGGGTCCCCCGACCCGAACACCTGGCGAGCGCGCAGCACCGCGAGCACGTCGTTGATCAGCTCATCCCCGGTGGGGACCCGGCCCAGCACGTGCAGCCCGTCGCGGATCTGGACATCCTTGATCTCGCACAGGTACCCATCGAGATGCAGCACGAACTCGTCGAAGTCGTCCTCACCCGGCGGTGCATCTGCGCCTAGATCATGGTGCAGCTGCGCGCTCTGGATCAGCGTCCAGATCTGCCCGCGCAGGGTGGGCAGCTTGTCCGGGTCCAGTGCCGCCACCGTGGCGTACTCGTCGAGCAGCTGCTCGAGTCGGGCGAGGTCACCGTAGGTATCGGCCCTGGCCATCGGCGGGATCAGGTGATCGACGATGGTGGCGTGTGCCCTGCGCTTGGCCTGGGTCCCCTCACCGGGGTCGTTGACGATGAACGGGTACACCAGTGGCAGGTTCCCGAGCACCGCATCGGGGGCGTCCGCCGCGGCCAGCCCCAGTCCCTTGCCGGGCAGCCACTCCAGGTTGCCGTGCTTGCCTAGGTGGACCAGGGCGTGCGCGCCGAAGGAGTGCTCCAGCCAGCGGTAAGCGGCCAGGTACTGGTGCGACGGGGCCAGCTCGGGATCGTGGTAGATCGCTACCGGTTTCTCCCCGAACCCGCGTGGCGGCTGGATGAGCAGCACGACATTGCCGAACCGCAGCGAGCCGACGTAGATCGCGCCGTCGGTGACGTACAGCTGCCCGGGTGGCTCACCCCAGGCCTGCACCATCGACTCCTGCAGCGGGGCTGGCAGCTCAGCGAACCACTGGGCGTACTGCGCGGGCGGCACCTGGATGGCCGCGCTGCCCATCTGCTCCTCGGTGAGCCACTCGACGTCGTGGCCGCCGGCAGCGATCAGGCGGTGGATCAGCGCATCGCCCTCCAGCGCATCGACGTCCAGCTCGCCAAGGTCATAGCCCGCCTCCGCCAGTGCCCGCAGCAGCACCACGGCCGACGCTGGGGTGTCCAGCCCGACCGCGTTGCCGATCCGGGCATGCTTGGTCGGGTAGGCGGACAGCACGATCCCGAGCCGCTTGGCTGCGGGCGGAACCCGCCGTAACCGGGCCAGCGCGACGGCGGTGCCGGCTACCCGGGCCGCCCGTTCGGGGTCCGCGACGTAGATCGGGATCCCGTCGGGCCCCGGCTCCTTGAACGAGAACGGCACCGACACCACCCGCCCGTCAAACTCCGGGATGGCGACCTGCATGGCGGCGTCCATCGGGGACAGCGCCGCGTCGCTGAGCTGCCAGCTTTCCCGCGATGAGGTCAGGCACAGTCCTTGCAGCACCGGAACGTCCAGCGCGGCCAGCGCGCCCGCGTCCCAGGAGTCCTCCTCGCCTCCAGCGCTGCCACCTGCGGCAAGAACCGTGGTTACCACCGCATCGCAATGGCCCAGTAACGCGCGCAGCCCCTCAGCCTGCGCGCTGCCCAGCCCACGTAGCGAGCCGCAGAACACCGGCAGCGCGTTCGCCCCGGCCGCGCGGAGGGCGTCGGCCAGCACGTCGACGAAACCGGTGTTCGCGGCCAGCGCATGCGCCCGGTAGAAGACAACTCCCACAGTCGGGCGCCCCGGGTCCGGCTCGCGCACGTCGTGCACGCCATACTCCGGGGTAGCGGCCGGCGGCTCGAAACCCTCCCCGGTGAGCAGTAGCGTGTCGGACAGGAACCGGGCCAGCTGACCCAGGTTCCCTGGTCCACCGGCGACCAGGTAACGCAGCGCCTCGGCCGCGACCCCCGCCGGGACCGTGGAACTTGCCATCAGCTCGGCGTCCGGGGTCGCCTCGCCGCCCAGGCACACCGTTGGCAACCCGGCACGCAACAGCACCTCGAGCCCGGGCTCCCAAGCCCGCCGCCCGCCAAGCAACCGGAGCACCACCACGTCGATGCCCTCGAGCAGCGTGGGCAGCTCGGTGGGCTCGGTGCGGGCCGGGTTGGCGAGCCGGTAATCAGCACCGCAGGCGCGCGCGGCGAGCAGGTCGGTGTCAGCGGTGGACAGCAGCAAGATCCGCACGCCAGGAGAGCTTACGGGCTCACCGGCCGACGTCGATCACGACGCGGGTCGGCCCGGTCAACGTGAATGCCTTGATCCAGGTCTGCTTGCGCATCCCGACTCCTACTGACAACACTCCCTCGTAGTCGCCGGTGATCGCGACGGCCATGACGTTGGTCAGGTTGGGGGTGCGGAACTTGCGCGGCCCTTCGAAGCTGGGATGTCCAACCTCGTCATGAGCCTGCGCCGGTGTCGCGTGCACCTCGGCAAAGGCCGCGCCGGTGAGCCACTCGACGTTGCCTGAACCGTCCTGGACCAGCTCGTCGACGAACCGTGAGCTGACCTGCGGTCGTGGGCCGGACAAGTCCAGCACGATCCGGTCGACTGTCGGGTGCACCCCAGTCCGGATTCTTGTGAGCACGGGTATGTCTGGTACCGCCGACTGCGCCGGGACGGCGCCCGCGGTGACCACCGCAGCACTGAGTAGGAAGGTGGCGAGGATCCGCCTGGTGATCGCGCCCACAGTGACCTCCGACGGCCGGGGAATGGGCTTAAAGTGATATATCAGACGTCCAGCCGGCCAGCAGGTTCCCCAGCAGCCCCGCCGGATCCTGCCAATCACTCTCTACCGCGAGGTCTAGGGAGTCAGATTCGCTCTGCGCCTCCCGAACTCAACAGGGGAGCTGTTCTGACGGACCTAGGCAGCTCTCATGTTGAGTTCGGGAGCGGGAGAGCTGGCAGGCAGCCACCGGAAACACAGTGTGGTCAGTGTTGCGGGCGCCAGGGTCCGGTGATGGCGAACATGGTGCCCGGCACCTGGAGGTTCGCGAAGAGGACTCGCTTGTCGGGTGAGTACACCGGGCCGGTGAACTCGTTGTCATCGACCTCGTTGCGGGCGATCGGGAAGGTCTGGCCGTGCCCTGTGACACCGATGAGGTGTTGGAGGCCCTCGCCGTCCTCGGCCAGGATCAGGCCACCCCAGGGCGAGACGGTGATGTTGTCCGGGCCGTCGAAGACACCGTCGATCGACGGGTTCGGGTTGACCCCGAAGCGCAGCCGCAGCGTCAGCGTCGAGCGCCTCGGGTCGTAGAACCACACCTGCCCGTCGTGCGGCACCGGGCTCTCCGCGCGGGCGAAGCTGGTGACCACATACGCACCGTGGTCACCCCACCAGGTCCCTTCCAGCTTGCGACCGCGCGTCACCTCGCCGGCCGCGAACTGCTTGCGGGTGGAAGTGCTGGCAGCGTCGCGGTCGGGCACCGGCGTCCAGGTCACGCCGTAACACGTGCCGACCTCGGTGGCCCTCGAGAGGTCGTCGACGAACGTCCCGGACTCCTCGACGCAGCGGGCCGCACCGAGCGCGCCGTCCATCGAGCCGAGTGTGCGCAGCCCACCCTTGCGAGGCCGGAACGTCTTCGGCGCCTCCCACCGGTAAAGCAGGCCATTCGGGTTGGCGGCATCCTCGGTGAGATAGATATCGCCGGTTCCCGGGTCGACGGCCACCGCCTCATGCGCGAACCGCCCCAGCGTCTTGATCGGCTGCGGGTCCCGGTTGGCCTGCTGGTCGAACGGATCGACCTCGAAGACGTAGCCGTGGTCGCGGGTCCGCCCATCGGAGCCGGCCTTGCCCTCGGTCTCCTCACAGGTCAGCCAGGTGTCCCAGGGCGTGATCCCGCCCGCGCAGTTCGTCGAGGTACCGGCGATGCCGATGTACTCGCGGATCCGGTTGCCATTCCGGTCGGCCTCGACGATGGTGCAGCCACCGGCCGAGCCAGGGTCGTAAACGAACCCGTCGATCAGCGGAACGGGCAACGGGGTCGCCGCGAACGCGCCGCCGAGCTCGTGGTTGTTGACCAGGACGGTGCCACCGCCCCTCGCCCGGAACGCGCCGGTACCGTCGTGGTTGGAGGGCGTGCGGTGACCAGAGTCCAGCAGCGTCTTCCCTGCCTCGGTGACAATCGTGTAGCGGAAGCCCTCGGGCAGCGCCAGGCGCTTGGCCGGGTCGGGCAGCAGCGCGCCGTAGCCGATCTCCCGGGCGGCGGCGAGGCCGTTCGGCGCGCTCAGCAGAACGTCGCTGGCGCCGACGATCATGACGCCGGCGCCGGCCATGGCGGTGCGACGGAGAAAACTCCGCCGGGACAGTTCTGAACTCATGAGGATCACGGTGCGTGGTCTGGGTGAAGCCACTGTGTCGAGCAGACGGCCAAGGAACGACTGTACAGAGTCAGGCTGGCATGATCGGCACGTCATAGACGGCGAAGGCCGGGTCAGCGGTGACGATCGTGAGCCCCTCGCAGCGGGCCTGAGCGATGAGTAGCCGGTCGAACGGATCCCGATGGTGTAACGGTAAGTCCCGGACGGCCAGCGCGTGCTCTCCGAGCACCGGCAGCTCGGAGAACGATTGCAGCGTCAGATGCTCGCGTAGGTCCCCATCCACCTTGAGCTTGCCGATCGACTGCTTGATCGCAAGCTCCCATATCGAGGCCACTGAGACATCAACGGAGTTCATCGGATCGATGATCGCGGTGACGGCCTCCTCAGACAATCGTTCCGGGCACTCCAATGCCCACAGCACTACCTGGCTGTCAAGCAGTAGCCTCAAGACCGGTCAGCCCCGTCCGGGAAGATCGGCCCGTTCTCCATGAGATCGATCAGTGCCTGATCCGGTTCGTCGAAGTCTGGAGCCATCCAGATCTTTCCCCGCAGCGAGCCCAGTTGTCGCGGCGCCACGGCGCGCTGGAGAGGCACCAACCGGGCGACCGGTCTGCCGTGGCGGGCGATGACGATCTCGTCCCCAGCCTCCACCTGTTGAAGCAGTTGGGAAAGTCGGGCCTTGGCCTCGTAGACGTTCACCTGCTTTGTCACGATATTAGAATATCTGACCAAGTCTGGTCAGACCAGAACAACTCATCAATGTCCAGCACGCTCACAGCCGGCCTAGGCCTAGTCGGTCTTGATCAAAATGATGACCATCGATGGAACCTGGGGGGACGAAGGGCAGATCTGTTGGAGAGCCATGATTGATCAAATCGATCAGTGCTTCGGTGTTCAGATGGACCGAGACCAGGTCGCCGAGGAGATCCAGCTGGGCGGCCCGCATTGCGGCGAAGCAGGTGCCCGGCGCCGGCTGGAAACCGGGCCGGCCGGCGAGGCGGGCGACTCGACGCAGCAGGGCTCGGCGGAAGGCGTCGTTCTCCAGGAGGCCGTGCCAGTGGGTACCCAATACCTGGCCGCCATCGGAGCCCTCGTCAGGACCCGACACCAAGGCAGGCTCGCCGCGGTGCACCACCCGGCCATGGTGGATCTCGTAACCGGTGACTGGAGCACCGAACGCTGTACCGGAGGGGCGCGCCAGGTGCTTGTCTGCGTCGAAGGTGACCTCCAGGTCGAGCAGCCCCAGGCCGGGCACCTCTCCGAAGCGGGACTCGATGTGGTCGGTGATGCGCCGCGCCAGCATCTGGTAGCCGCCGCAGATACCCAGCACCGGTCGTCCAGCCTCAGCGTGCTCCACGACCGCGGCGGCCAGCCCGGTCCGGCGCAGCCAGGCCAGATCCGCGACGGTGGATTTGGAGCCGGGCAGCACCACCAGGTCGGCATCCGCCAACCGGGAGGGCTCGGTGACGTACCGCACCGCGACGCCGGGCTCGCACGCCAGCGCGTCGACGTCGGTGCCATTGGAGATCCGCGGTAGCCGCACTGCGGCTACCCGCAGCCACTGGTCACCCCGTGGTGGAGCCGGTCGGCCGACCACACCGTCGGCGGTATACGCCAGCGAATCCTCGGCGTCGAGCCACAAGTCGTCGGAAAACGGCAGCACCCCGTAGCTGCGCCGGCCGGTCAACCCCTGCAACTGCACCAGACCGGGAGCGAGCAGATCAGGATCGCCACGGAACTTGTTGATCACGAACCCGGCCACCAACGCCTGGTCGGCAGCGGACAGTAAGGCCAGCGTGCCGAACAGATGGGCCAGCACGCCGCCTCGGTCGATGTCCCCGACCACCAATACCGGCAACCCAGCCGCCCGGGCCAACCCCATGTTGGCGATGTCGGTGGACCGCAGATTGATCTCGGTGGGTGAGCCGGCGCCCTCACAGATCACCACCTCGTACTCCGCACGCAGCGCCGCCAAGGTGCTCACCACGACGTCGAGAAGCTCGGCCTTACGGTGCCGGTACGACGCCGCTGACACCGTGCCATCGGCGTGTCCAAGCACCACCACCTGGGCGCATCGGTCGCTGCCCGGTTTGAGCAACACCGGGTTGAGTCGCACCCCGGGCTCGATGCCGCATGCCGCAGCCTGCATCGCCTGGGCCCGGCCGATCTCCCCACCATCGGGAGTGACGACCGAGTTATTGGACATGTTCTGCGCCTTGAACGGCGCCACCGACACGCCCTGGCGCGCAAGCCACCGGCAGATCCCGGCCACCAGCACGCTCTTGCCAGCGTCGGAGGTGGTTCCGGTGACGAGCAGGGCGCCATTCATCAGCTAGGGACGCATCACTACGGCAGGGTCAAGATCTCCGCACCGGCCGCGGTGACGACCAGGGTGTGCTCGAATTGCGCGGTGCGCTGCTTATCCTTGGTGGTCACCGTCCAGCCGTCCGGCCACACGTCGTAGTCGATCGTGCCCAATGTGATCATCGGCTCGATGGTGAAGGTCATACCTTCCTCCAGGACGGTATCCACTCCAGGCTCGTCGTAGTGCAGCACGACCAGCTTGCCATGAAAAGAGTGGCCGATCCCGTGTCCGGTGAAGTCACGGACCACGCCGTAGCCGAAGCGCTTGGCGTACGCCTCGATGACCCGGCCGATCACGTTGAGCTGCCGGCCCGGGCGCACCGCGCGGATCCCGCGCATCATCGCCTCATGGGTGCGCTCGACCAGGAGCCGATCCTCCTCGGAGACCTCCCCGGCGAGGAAGGTGGCGTTGGTGTCGCCGTGCACCCCACCGATGAAGGCCGTGACGTCGATGTTGACGATGTCACCGTCTTCAATCACGGTCGAGTCCGGGATGCCGTGGCAGATCACCTCGTTCAATGAGGTGCAACACGACTTGGGGAAGCCCTTGTAGCCCAGTGTCGAGGGATAGGCGCCGTGATCGAGGATGAACTCGTGCACCACCCGGTCCACTTCATCGGTGGTCACGCCGGGCGCCACGGCCTGGCCGCCCTCGGCGAGCGCCTGCGCAGCGATCTTTCCCGCCACCCGCATCGCCTCGATCACCTCGGGCGGCTGGATCCACGATTCGGTGCATGGGCTGGGCTTGGCTTTACCGACATACTCCGGCCTCCGGATCGCCGGAGGAACCGGACGCATCGGTGTCTGCTGGCCAGGACGCAGCGGAGTTCGCACGGGCATACTCCCACTCTATGTGGTGGGTACTTCTCACGGTGTCCATCAGGGGGCGAGTGCGGACAGGAAGCGCCCAGAGACGTCCAGGGCCGGACCGGATGAGTCCGCGCCGACAACGAGCGTCGCGAACGCAAGATCTCCGCGGAACCCGACGAACCAGCCGTGCGCACCCGCTTGAGCATCCTCCGCGGTCCCGGTTTTGCCGAACACCTCACCCTGGCCGTTCAGCGGCTTCCCGGTGCCCTGGGTCACCACCTCTCGCATCATCAGCCGCACCGCGTCGGCGACGTCGCGCGGCATCGGTGCCACCGGTCCCAGCACCATGCGTGTCTCGAGGCCTCTGATCAGAACCGGCGTCGGCAGGCGCCCACCGGCTGCGACCGTCGAGGCCACCAGCGCCATGCCGAACGGGCTGGCGAGCACCCTGCCCTGGCCGAACCCGTTCTCCGCGCGCCGCACCATCGACTCCGACGGGGGAACCTGCCCGGTGACGGTGGCAAGACCGGCGATGTCGTAGTCCATCCCGATGCCCATCTGATGCGCCGCATCGGTCAATGCCCCAGCTCCCAGCCGCGCCGAGAGCTGCGCGAAGGTGGTGTTGCAGGAGCGGGCGAACGCGGTGTGCAGCGGCACCGTGCCCAGGTCGAACAAGTGGTCGTTAGGCACCACCCGTTCCCCGATGATAGTGGTCGGCGGGCAGGCCACCGGCGAATCCACGGTGACCTGCTTGGCCTCCAACGCGGCCACCGCGGTAACGATCTTGAAAGTGGAACCAGGCGGGTACCGACCGGTCACCGCCAGCGGGCCCTGGGCATCTGCCGCGCTGTTCTGTGCAACCCCGAGGATCTCCCCGGTGGATGGTTGGATCGCCACAATCATCGCCGGGTTGGACACCGCGTCGAGGGCGTGTTCGGCGGCGGCCTGCACGGCGCGGTCCACCGTGGTGGTCAGGGTCGGTACCGGATGCGGCTGCTGGGCGGCGAGGGTCTCCACCTCCTCACCCATCGAGTTCACCGTGACGATGCGCCACCCGGCGGCATTGTTGAGCTGCTCCTCGATGACTTTGCGGATGCCCGGAACCAGCTGAGTGGCAAAGTCACGCTCCGGCCCGAGCAGCTGCTGCTGGGTGGGGAAACTCACTCCGGGCAGCTCGTGGATCCGGTCCCGCACCGATTGGTAATCCCGTTCACGAAGCACGGCCACCGCGCTGGGCACTCCGGCAGGGGCTGCGTTGGCTCCCGTGATGATCGACTGCTGGGTGATCTGGGAATCGAATTGGCCTAGGGCGGCCGCCAGCTGAGCGGCTACCCCGGGCAGATCCGGTGTCTTGCCGCGGTCCAGCGCTACGGTGACCACGGTTTGCCAAGTCAGCAACGGCGTCCCGGAGCGGTCGGCCACCGGAGGTGGATCGACCGGCACCTCGCGTAGCGCCAGCCGTTGCTGCGCGGATAGGCGCGGGTGCAGCGCCGCCGGGGTCCACCGGACCAACCAGCCATTATCTGCAGGAAGCAGCTCGAAGGTGCCCGAGTACCGCCACTGCCGGCCCCGGCCGAGATCCCAGTCCGCAACGAAAGACGCCGAGGCGACGTGGTCGCCGGAATGGACGTCGCTCGCGACGAGCCGCACCTGCTGCGGTTTCAGTTCATCGCGAACCTGCCGGATCAGCTCTGTAGCGGCAACTGGATTGTCGGTCAGCCGCCCAGCCGCGGCGGCGTCCCCGCGGGACACCGCGTCCAGAAACGCGGTCGCTGCGTCACGCGGATCAGCCCCGAAGATCCCGCAACCAGCGAGCAGCGCCCCGACCAGGGCAAGTGTCACCGCCAGGATCGCTGCCGATCCGGCAGCCACCAGACGTCGTCGGAACACGGCGGCGAGTATGCCCCTTAACTGATCTGAACAGCATCTGGTCAGAACAGCACCGTGGCAAAGCAGCCCACCTGGGTGAAACCAACCCGACGATACGCGGCGCGGGCCGGCTGGTTGTAGGCGTTGACGTACAAGCTGGCGATCCTGCCCATCCGCTGTAGCCGGACCACGACAGCCGCGGTCGCGGCCGCCGCCATGCCCTGCCCGCGCCGATCCGGGTGCACCCAGACACCCTGGATCTGACCCACCGTGGACGACATCGCCCCGATCTCCGCCTTGAACACCACCTCACCAGCCTCGAACCGGGCGAACGCGCGACCCGCCGCGATCAGCTCCGCGACCCGGGCCCGGTACCCGGCACCGCCGTCGGGAAGCCGAGGGTCGACCCCCACCTCCTCGGTGAACATCGCCACGGCGGCCGGTAGGTAGCGGTCCAATTCGTCTGGACGCACCACCCGCACCAGCGGGTCCTCCAGCACCAGGGGCTGGTCGGCAAGTACCAGCAGGGGCTGGTTCAGGCGCTCCTCGCGAGCCGGCCCCCAGCAGTCGCACAGCTGTGACCACAGCGCGAGCACATGATGAGCGGGTCCCACCATCGATGAGCACGATCTGGCCCGGCTCGCCGCCCGCTCGGCGAATGCCCGCATTGCCGGACGTCCCCCGTACAGCGGTACCAGGTTCGCGCCGGAGAAGCACAGCCCGTCCAGCTCGTCGCGCGCTCCCCCCGGCTCACCCGGAAAACCCCACAACTCCCCGCCCAGCCGCCAGGGCTCCAAGCCACCGTGTTCGATCCGCGCGGCAACCATGCAGGACATCACCGGGTCAGTGGCCAGCACCGCGCGAACGCTACGTACGTGGCGGTCATCCAGCAGATGCGCGCTCGCGTGCTTGAGCACGCCGACTAGGGTGCCAGAACCGCGGCTCACCGAATTAGGAACCCTCCCCCGCCAGGCGGAAGGCTTCCTCGATGAGTGTCTCGACGATCTGCGCCTCGGGCACGGTCTTGATCACCTTGCCCCGGACGAAGATCTGGCCCTTGCCGTTACCCGATGCCACTCCGAGGTCAGCTTCGCGGGCCTCCCCCGGCCCGTTGACCACGCAGCCCATCACCGCCACCCGCAGTGGCACCTCCATGCCTTCCAGGCCGGCGGTCACCTCCTCGGCGAGTGAGTAGACATCCACCTGGGCTCGCCCGCACGACGGGCAGGACACGATCTCCAGCCGGCGGGTTCGCAGGTTCAGTGACTCCAGGATCTGCAGGCCGACCTTCACCTCCTCGACCGGCGGCGCGGACAGTGAGACCCGGATGGTGTCCCCGATGCCCTGGCTGAGCAACGCTCCGAACGCGGTGGCCGACTTGATGGTGCCTTGGAACGCCGGTCCGGCCTCAGTGACCCCGAGATGCAACGGGTAGTCGCACTGCGCCGCGAGCTGCTCGTAGGCCCGCACCATGACCACCGGGTCGTGATGCTTCACCGAGATCTTGATGTCGCGGAAATCGTGTTCGGCGAACAGGCTCGCCTCCCACAACGCGGAAGCGACCAGCGCCTCCGGGGTCGCCTTGCCGTACTTGGCCAGGATCTTGGGATCCAGCGATCCGGCATTGACGCCGATCCGGATCGGTGTGCCAGCGTCCTTGGCGGCCTTGGCGATCTCGGCCACGCGGTCGTCGAATTTCTTGATATTGCCGGGATTGACCCGAACGGCGGCGCATCCCGCGTCGATGGCGGCGAAGACGTACTTGGGCTGGAAGTGGATATCGGCGATCACCGGGATCCGGGACTTCCGCGCGATGGCCGGCAGCGCCTCGGCGTCATCGGCGCTGGGGACGGCGACCCGCACGATGTCGCAGCCCGCCGCGGTGAGCTCGGCGATCTGCTGCAGCGTGGCGTTGACGTCCGCGGTAAGCGTGGTGGTCATCGACTGCACTGACACTGGGTGCTCGCTGCCCACACCGACGGAACCAAGGAGCAGCTGGCGGGTCTTGCGGCGTTCGGCGAGTACCGGTGGCGGCACGGCCGGCATACCGAGCATGGCGCTCATCGGTTCAGGCGGATCGGATTGACGATGTCGGCGGTGAGCGTCAACAGGCTCACCCCGATGAAGACCAGCACGATCGCGTAGGTCAACGGCATGAGTCGGGTGTAGTCCACCGGGGGCCCGTTAGGGCGGCCGGTAGCCCGCCGGATGGCGTTGCGGGCGCCTTCGTAGAGGTTGACGGCGATGTGCCCGCCGTCCAGCGGCAGCAGCGGCAACAGGTTGAAGACACCGAGGAACAGGTTCAGCGCGACCAGCAGGACCAGGAAGAACCACCATGCGCCGACACCGGCGGCGTCGCCGCCCAGCACGCTGGCGCCGACCACGCTGACCGGCGTGTCCGGCCGGTCCTTCCCTTCGATCCGGTCCAGCAGCGCCGGGACCCGCTGCGGGAATGCCTTCAATCCCTGCCAGGTATTGGCGAACATGGTGCCGGTGAAACCGACAGTGTGACCGATCGCGTCCACCGGGCCCACCCGCGGCGACACGATGGGTGGACGTATCGTGGTCACGCCGATCGCGCCGACTAGCTTGTCGCCCTGGCCTCCCAGCTCCGAGAGGGGAACCCGGGCGACATCGACAATCGCGGTAAGCTGCTGACCGTTGCGTTCGAGCCGGAACTCCGTCGGGCCCGAGCGGCTTTGGATCGCTGTGATCAGCTCGCTGGTGTCCCGCACCGGGGTGCCTGCCACAGCCAGTACCTGGTCCCCTGCCCGCAGGCCCGCGTTCCGGGCCGGTGCCGGGGAGCCCGGCTGGCAAGAAGCGTCGGCTCGCACGTCGATGCACGGGCTGACCGCGGACACGACCGCCGGTTCCGGCGCTGGGTTGAGGTTGGGCAGACCGGTGGATACCGCCATCGCATAGATCAGCACGATGCCCAAGACGAAGTGGGTCAGCGCACCCGCGGAGAGCACCACCACCCGTCGCCAGACAGAGAACCGGATGAACGCCCGCTTGCGGTCGTCCGGGTCGGACAGCTCTTCCAGCGCGGTCATACCAGCGATATCGCAGAACCCACCGGCCGGGATCGCTTTGAGGCCGTACTCGGTTTCCCCCCGGCGGAAGGAGAACAGGGTGGGGCCGAAGCCGATGAAGTACCGGCGAACCTTCATCCCGAAGGCCTTTGCGGTGTACATGTGGCCGGCCTCATGCAGTGCGAGGGAAGCTCCGATGCCCAACGCGAACAGCACTACCCCCAGCACGAACGTCACGCTGTGTTCCTCCTCATTCGGGGCTCCTCACGACCCGGGTGAGTTGTCCACCCAGCAGTTCGTTGGCCCTGCTCCGGGCCCAGTCCTCGGCAGCCAACACATCCTCCACCGTAGTCGGATCGGCTCGCCAACCTGACGACTCGCCTAGCACAGCCGATACCGTCTTGACGATCCCACGGAAGGAGATGCGGCCTGCGAGGAAGGCCGCCACGGCCTCCTCGTTCGACGCATTGAACACCGCTGGGACACAGCCGCCGGCGGCACCCGCCGTTTTGGCCAGCTCGATGGCGGGGAAAGTCTCCTCATCGACTGGTTCAAAGGTCCAGTTGGCCGGGCTGGCGAAGTCGCAGGCCGGGGCCGCGCCGGCCACCCGGTCCGGCCAGCCCAGCGCCAGCGCGATCGGCAGTCGCATGTCCGGCGGGCTGGCTTGGGCGATCGTCGAGCCGTCAGCGAACGTGACCATCGAGTGAATCACCGACTGCGGGTGCACCACGACGTCGATGCGGTCGTAAGGGATGCCGAAGAGCAGGTGGGTCTCGATCACCTCCAGGCCCTTGTTCACCAGGGTGGCGGAGTTCACCGTGACCACCGGCCCCATGCGCCAGGTCGGGTGCGCCAGCGCCTGCTCAGCGGTGACCCCGTCGAGCTGCTCGCGGCGTCGCCCGCGAAACGGTCCTCCGGAGGCGGTCAGCACCAGCCTGGACACCTCTGCGCGGCTGCCCGCCCGCAGGCACTGGGCAAGCGCGGAGTGCTCGGAGTCCACCGGCACGATCTGGCCGGGTGCGGCGGCGCTGGTCACCAGCGTGCCCCCCGCCACCAGGGATTCCTTATTGGCCAGCGCCAAAGTGGCGCCACTGCGCAGGGCGGCCAGCGTCGGCGCCAGGCCCCGGGAACCGGTCACGCCATTGAGCACCACATCGGCGGGCTGAGTCGCGACAAGCTCGGCCACGGCCTCGGGACCAACCAGGATCCGCGGCATCCGGTAGCCGCCGCGGTTGTACCCGCATCGCTGCGCTTCGGCGAACAGGGCCAGCTGCAGATCCTGTGCCGCCCGACCTCGAGCAACCGCTACCGCAGCTGCGCCGGTCTGTAGCACCTGCGCAGCCAGCGCCTGCGGATCCGCCCCGCCGGCGGCCAGCCCGACCACGCGGAAGCGCTGCGGGTTGCGGTGGATGACGTCGAGAGCCTGGACGCCGATCGACCCGGTACTGCCCAGCAGCAGTACCGAACGTGGTCGGCGCGACGCGTCCATCCAGGTCATTGTTCCCGATGGCAGCACCATGGGGTGTGCAAGGTGGCCTCACTCGGATCACACTGGGCCCTGAGCGCACACGGAGGGAGTGGGGCATGGGCTTTCTCGGCTGGATCGTTCTGGGTTTGATCGCTGGCGCCATCGCTAAGTTGATTATGCCGGGTGATGACCCCGGCGGAATCATCGTCACCATGTTGTTGGGCATCATCGGGGCAGTGATCGGTGGCTACCTCGGCAGCCGCATTTTCGGGATAGGGCTGGAGTCTTTCTGGAATCTTCAGACCTGGATCGTCGCGATCGTCGGATCGCTGATCCTTCTGCTCATCTACCGGCTCGCGGTCGGGCGTAGAGGAGCGCCGCGCTACTGACCCTGCTGGGCCGGCGGGAGCGGCACGCAGCCGGATCTCGCCGGCCCCTCGGCGGTATGCGATGATCCTGCTATGGCCGTGACCGCCGGCCGAGCCGGCAATCCCACCACCGACCAGCATCCCGCCGGGACACACTCGATCCACGGCGTGGATCCGCAAGAGGAGCCCTCTGCCGACTGGGGCTGGCACGGCGGCTTCCCCGTGGCCGGCAAGCTTGCCGGGTGGTTCACCGCGCTCGCATTGTTCGCGATGCTCATCGGTAATCACCGCAGCCACGTTGAGGACGTCTACCTTATCGGGCTGGGCACGCTGCTTGTGGTGATCCTGCTGGCTAGCCATCTGAAAGCCTACAAAGCCAGGCGGCGCTGGCGGGATTGAGCAGCGCACCGGCCCTCGAGCTGGAAATCGGCCACCGAACCGTCCGGATCACCAATCCGGACCGGGTCTATTTTCCCGCCCGCAGTGAGACCAAGATCGACCTTGTCCGGTACTACCTGTCGGTCGGCGAGGGCATCGTCCGTGCGCTACGCGAGCGTCCCTGCATGCTGCACCGGTTCCCCAGCGGAGTCGGAGGGCCCAAAGTGCACCAGAAACGGCTGCCTGCCGGTGCTCCGCCGTGGGTACAGACCGTGCGAGTGGACTTCCCCTCCGGGCGCTTCGCGGACGAATTGTGCGTAACCGAATTGGCCGAGGTGATCTGGGCGGTGCAGATGAGCACCGTGGAGTTCCATCCTTGGAACACCCGCCGCGCCGACGTCGAATGTCCTGACGAATGGCGCATCGATCTGGATCCGCAGCCCGGTACCGGGTTCGCGCAGGCCCGCCAGGTGGCCATGGTGGTGCAGGAAGTGCTCACCGAACTCGGTGCGGTGGGCTGGCCGAAGACCTCCGGCGGCCGCGGGATGCATGTCTATGTGCGGATCGAGCCGCGCTGGGGCTTCGCCGACGTCCGCCGGGCCGCCCGCGCCTTCGCCGTTGAAGTGGAACGGCGCCTACCCGATCTGGTCACCACCGCGTGGTGGAAGCGGGACCGGATCGCGGCGGTCTTCGTCGACTGGAACCAGAACACCCGCGACCACACCATCCGCGGCGCCTACTCGGTGCGGGGCGTACCCGAGGCGGTGGTGTCCACCCCGCTGCGCTGGGACGAGGTACCCGACGCCGAACCCGGCGACTTCACCCTGGCCACCGTCCCCGACCGCTTCGCCCGCCTGGGCGACGTCCACGCCGGCATCGACGACGCGGTATTCGACCTATCCCCCCTCCTGGAATGGGCCGACCGGGACGAGTCCTGATTACTCTGAGCCTCCCGAACTCAACAGCAGAGCTGTTGGAGCTTGATCAAAAAACTCTGCTGTTGGGTTCGGGAAGCGGAGCGTCGCGGGCTTGTCAACCGCTCGTGAGCACGTCGGCGATGTTGAAGCGGACCGGCCTCTCGAGTTGCTCGTAAGTGCAGGAGCGCGGGTCGCGGTCGGGGCGCCAGCGGACGAATTGGGTGGTATGGCGGAACCGGACGCCTTCCATGTAGTCGTAGCGGACCTCGACGACCCGCTCCGGACGCAGCGGGATGAACGACAGATCCTTGCCGGCGTTCCACCGGCTGGTCTCGGACTTGCGCGGGGTACGTTCTCCCTCCTCCTGCCGCGCCCAAGCCCACGGGTGGTCGTCGAAGGTGGTGACCAGCGGCTGTAGCTCGACCAACAGCTCCCGGCGCCGGTCCATCGGGAACGCACCGACAACACCCACCGACACCAGCACCCCCCGGTCGTCGTGGAGTCCGAGCAGCAGTGAGCCAAGAGCGTCGGGTCCAGACTTGTGCAGCCGGTAACCCGCAACGACGCAGTCGGCGGTGCGCTCGTGCTTGATCTTTGTCATCACCCGCTTGTCCGGCAGGTAGGGCGCATCGAGTTGCTTGGCGATCAAGCCGTCCAGGCCGGCACCCTCGAACTGCTCGAACCACCGCCGGGCCAGCTCGAGGTCCTGGGTGGCTGGGGTGAGGTGCACCGGAGCCGCGGCCGTGGCGAGGGCGTCCTGGAGCGCGGCCCACCGTTGGACGAGTGGTTGTTCAGTGAGATCCTCGTCGCCCAGTGCGAGCAGGTCGAAGGCGACGAAACTGGCTGGGGTCTGTTCGGACAAGAGCTTCACCCGGCTGGCGGCGGGGTGGATGCGCTGCTGCAGCGCCTCGAAGTCGAGGGTGTTTCGCTCGGTGTTGGCGATGACGATCTCACCGTCGATCACGGCGCGGGGCGGGAAATTCGCCAGGACGGCCGTCACAACCTCGGGGAAATAGCGGGTCATCGGCCGCTCGTTGCGGCTGCCGATCTCGACCTCGTCGCCGTCCCGGAAGATGATCGATCTGAAGCCATCCCATTTCGGTTCGTAATGCTGACCAGCAGGAATGGTGGCGGCGGGCTTGGCCAGCATCGGCCCGACGGGCGGCATGACGGGTAGGTGCACGAGCTTGAGTGTCCTCGCCGTTGGTTCACCGCGCTGTTGCCGGTGCCGTGGCGGACAGGTGTACCGCCTATACGCCCGGTGGTACACCTGCGAACGTGCCCGGACCGATGCGGTGAGGCCGCCGAGCAGACTCCGGCTAGCCACTAACCGGCCTTTCGCACATCACCACGATCGGCGGTGCAGCGCCGTAGCGCTGGGCAAGCAGCGCCCGTCCAGGTCCGGACGGTCGTAGCCCGCGCGCATGGCCCTGAGAGTCGCAACCGCAGGTCGAGGCCTGGTGTTGTGTTCGGCGTGACCGCCTCCGACGCTCGAGACCATGTGGGCGACAACGTCGACGCCGGCCCGCTCGTCGCGCCCCTCGGCCGGCGGCCGGTCCACAAACCGCCTTCACTAGTGGAGGTGGAGACCGTGGTCGAGAGGGTCCGCACTCACCGCGCGGTGCTGGTGAATGTCGGGCACGGGCGAGCGCCCCGATCCATCGCGTGCGCGGGCGCGTTCATCGAGCACTGGCAGGCAACGGGCGGTCAGATCGGAGCGGTCGTGTCGTGGCCCTCGGTTGCGGCCTCCTGGTTGCGACCGGCGCGGCGACTGGCGGCCGGTGCGCCTGATGCCTGGGTGATCGCGGATACCATCGACGGGTGGACCGGGATCGGTCGGCGGCTGGCGGCCACGGGACCGTGGCGGGCATGGCGCACCGTTGCGTTCGGGGGACTCGCCGACCCGCGGCTTCCCACGCTGGCCGGCTTCGAGGCCAGCGAGGGTCTATCCGGATCGTTGCCCGACGGCACCCCGTGGACGTTCCGGGAGGGGATCCTGGTCACCGGTAGCGCGGGCAGAGGTAGGTGATCATGGCGTTGCTACCCAGGCCGCAGACCTCGATCGCACCCGGCGCGGTACACCTTCCAGGGTGGCTCGGACCGGATGAGCAGCGACGGCTGGTCGTGGCATGCCGGGAATGGGCGCGGCCACCTGCGGGCATGCGCGCAGCGCGCTTGCCCAATGGCTCCATGATGTCCGTTCACACGGTCTGCCTCGGCTGGCACTGGTATCCCTACCGCTATTCGCGAACCGTGGACGACGGCGATGGGTCTCCAGTCACAGCGTTTCCGGACTGGCTCACTGATCTCGGCCGGCGGGCGGTCGCCGAGGCTTACCGGGATCCGCAGGCAGGCACCCGGTACCAGCCGGACATCGCGTTGATCAACTATTACGATGGGGCCGCCCGGATGGGCATGCATCAGGACCGCGACGAGCGTAGCCGGGCACCCGTCGTGTCACTGAGCCTTGGCGACACCTGCGTCTTCCGCTTCGGCAACACCGATAGTCGCGGTCGTCCATGGCGAGACGTCGTCCTGGAGTCGGGAGACCTGTTCGTTTTCGGCGGGCCCTCAAGGCTCGCCTTTCACGGCGTGCCCAAGACGCTGCCCGGCACCGGGGACACCGACATCGGCCTGAGCAGCGGACGCTTCAACATCACGCTGCGCGAGTCCGGACTGAACTAATCCCGCAGATCTCAGCGGATCGGTGTGTCAGTGGCTGGATGCCAGCATCGACTCGGCCCACCGGCCGTGTGGACCATCATCGACCAATGCCGCGACCACGACCCCCGCATCGATGACCAGCGTCATCGACGATCCGCGTCGCGGTACTCGAGGATCTCCTCGATGCTCAACCTGGTGGACATAGCCGCCTTACGTTCCCGGACGCGGTCGAGGAGTTGCTCGACCGATGGCCGGCGGGCCAACTCGATCAGCTCGCCGCGCAGGTGCTCCTGAAGTGACCGTCCCGCACGCGCCGCCCTGCTCGCGAGTTCGTCGCGGACTTCGTCGGGCACGTTGCGGATGGTGATCGAGGTAGCCATGCCTGCATTATGCAGCGATACGCAGCACTCTCGCACTGACGATATTCACCGTGACTGGGACGCTGCGAGCTGGCCGCAGGCGGCGGCGATCTCCCGGCCTCGGGTGTCGCGGATAGTACAGGCCACCCCTGCCGCGCGTACCCGAGCGACGAACTCCTCCTGGGCGGGCAGCGGGCTGGCGTCCCATTCGCTGCCGGGGGTGGGATTCAGCGGGATGAGGTTGACATGCGCCATCGACCCGAGGCGGTCCCGCAGGAGCCCACCGAGCAGATCAGCCCGCCACGGCTGGTCGTTGACGTCCCGGATCAGCGCGTACTCGATGGACACCCGGCGCCCGGTGGTCTCCGCGTAATGCCGGGCCCCATCGAGAACCTCGGCCACCTTCCACCGGCGGTTCACCGGGACCAGCGTGTCCCGCAATTCGTCGTCCGGGGTGTGCAGCGATACCGCGAGGGTGACCTGCAGCCCCTCCTCCGCCAGTCGCCGGATCGCCGGTACCAGGCCCACCGTGGACACCGTCACTGACCGCTGGGACAGGCCCAACCCGTCCGGGGCGGGATCGGTGGTCCGGTGCAGCGCCGCCACCACCTGCTGGTAGTTGGCCAGCGGCTCACCCATGCCCATGAACACGACGTTGGACAGCCGCCCCGGCCCGCCGCTCAGCTCGCCCTCGCGCATCGCCGCCGCGGCCGCGCGCACCTGGTCGACGATCTCGGCAGTCGACAGGTTGCGGGTCAGCCCACCCTGGCCGGTGGCGCAGAACGGGCACGCCATCCCGCAACCGGCCTGGCTGGAGATACACACCGTGGCGCGGTCCGGGTACCGCATCAGCACACTTTCGGTGAGCGCCCCGTCGGCAGCACGCCACAGCGTCTTGCGGGTAGCGCCGTCATCGCAGCTCAGGTGCCGTACCGGGGCGGCCAGTTCCGGTAGCAGGGCCGCAACCATCCGTTCGCGGACGGTTGCGGGGAGATCGGTCATCATGGCCGGATCGGTGCTCAGCCGGGCAAAATAATGCCGGGCCAGTTGGTCAGCGCGAAAGGCCGGCTCGCCCAGCTCGATCACCGCGGCGCGGCGCTGGTCACGGTCGAGGTCGGCGAGGTGCCGCGGCGGCTTTCCCCGGCGCGGGGCCTCGAACACCAAGGGCAGCGCAGTCATGTCAGATTCCACTGTTCCAGGCCTGCCTGGAGCTGCCACCCCGGGGTCCCGGGGCGAGTGAAGTTCGGATTTGAGGAGGACCTGTGGCTTCGGACGATCGGTTAGCCAACGAGCGGTTCCCCCGTTCCTCGAAGTACCACCCCGAGTGGATCCTCGCCGGCGTGGGTGGCGGCGCGAACTCGCTGTGGCTGACCGAGTGGCTGACCGAGGCGATGCCGCTGCGGGCCGGTATGCGGGTACTGGACCTCGGGTGTGGCCGGGGTGCGTCCTCGATCTTTCTCCATCGCGAGTTCGGCCTGCAGGTCTGGGCCACGGACCTGTGGTTCAGCGCCGCTGAGCGGCTCGCACGGATCCGGGATGCCGGCGTCGAGGACGGTGTGTTCCCGATCCAAGCCGATGCCCGGTCGCTCCCGTTCGCCACCGGGTTCTTCGACGCCGTCGTAAGCATCGACTCTTTCGTCTACTACGGGACCGACGATCTGTACCTGAACTACCTGGCCCGCTTCGTCAAGCCAGGCGGACCGATCGGGATCGCCGGCGCCGGGCTCACGCGTGAGGTCGGCGGCCCGGTTCCCGAGCACCTTCAGGCGTGGTGGGAGCCCAGCATGTGCTGCCTGCATTCGGCGCAGTGGTGGCGCCGGCACTGGGAGCGCAGTGGCGTCCTGGACGTACAGCTCGCCGACTCCATGCTCGATGGCTGGCAGGTCTGGCTCGACTGGCAGCGAAGCGCGTGCCCGGACAATCGTGTGGAGATCGAGACCGTGGAAGCCGACCGCGGTCACTATCTTGGCTACGTCCGCGCCCTCGGGCGGCGCCGAGCCGACGCCGACCCCGACGATCCCATCATGTCGGTAGTCGCCGAGTACGCGAGGAAACCCCTGCTCCGCAGCTAGCCGCAACGACCTGCATCGAACACTGCGCGGCGGGTGTGCAGCCGGTAGCGCACCGGGATGGTCAGCCCCGAGGTCTGCGCGATCGCCCGCGCCGCCACCTCGGGGGTGAATTCGATGCGCAGCGCGTCCTCCAGGTCTCGACGATCACCGAATCGCCACACGGTGTCCACCCGTTGGCAGTCGAAGCCCTGGGCGGCAAAAAACGCCTCGACCGCGGCCGGCCGGTAGCGCGGCGCCGCCGTGCACAGCCACTCGCCGTAGGGGGTGTGGGTGCCGTCCAGGTCGATGATGACCAGGGTGCCACCGGGACGCAAGACCCGCGCTGCCTCGGCCAGGCCGCGTTCGCAGCCAGGACCGAAGAAGTAGGCAACGCGGGCATGCACCAGATCGGCACTGGAATCAGACAGCGGCAGCCGCCCCGCACTACCGGCGAGCACCTGGACGTGAGGCTGGCCGCGAACGCGGGCGCGGGCGCGAATCACCAGCGGAGGATGTGGCTCCACGCCGACGACGCTGCGGGCCCGCTCGGCGAATCGAGGCAAGTGAAACCCGTCTCCACAGCCGACGTCGACGACGTCGGCACCACCCCAGTCGACCCGGTCGGCCAATGCTGCCCATAGCGCCCCGTCCGCATCGACGGCTTGATTCTCCCGCTCGTATACCTCGGGCCAGTTCCAGATGTTCGGGCTGGCCAGCACACCCCGGTCGGTCACCCGATTCATTGTGGCCCACCCCCGCAGCGGCCGGGCCGGCTACCTCTAGGACGGGACCAGCAGGCTCAGCAACAGCCAGGCCACCACCGCCGAGGGCAGCAACGAGTCGAGCCGGTCCAGCAACCCACCGTGACCAGGCAACGCGGTACCCATGTCTTTGACGCCCAGATCACGCTTGATCAGTGATTCGACCAGATCCCCGCCGGTGGCCGTCAGCACGATCGCCGCCCCGAACAGCACTCCCAGCCACAGCTGACCGCCCAACAGCAAGGTCACCGACAGGGCACCGGCCGCGGTCCCCACCACCAACGATCCGATAAAACCCTCCCAGGACTTCTTCGGACTGATCGACGGCGCCATCAGGTGCCGCCCACCCAATACACCCGTCGCGTAGCCCCCCACGTCGGATGCCACCGCGGCGAGCATCAGGCACGAAGCCCGTGCCGCGCCGTCGGGGGGTACCACCAGCAACGTCGCAAAGGCGGCAAATCCGCCCACGTAGGCCGCGCTGAACACCGATGCGCTGACGTCCCGGACATACCCCGCCGCCCCGGAGGGGAAGCGCCACACCAGGCAAACCAGCACAGTGATCACGAACGCGACGAGAATCCCGTCCCGGCCAAACGGCCACGCGAGCCACACCATCGCTTGCCCGCCGACCAGCACCGGCGGCAGCGACATCCCGATGCCGGCCCGGCGCATCACCCCGCCCAGCTCCCAGATGGACACCGCGACGGTAGCGGCCACGATCCCGATGAAGACCTGACGGACGGTGAACAGCGCCACCAGGATCGCGGCACCCATCGACAACCCGACCGCGATCGCCGCCCACAGGTTCCGGCCCGCGCGCGGGGTAGGAGGACGCTGCACCGGGTCCACCGGGGAAATGGGCTGCTCGGGCGGTCTGCTGGCGGACACTCAGACCTCGAGCAGTTCGGATTCCTTGTGCTTGACGAGCTCGTCGATCTGCGCCACGTACCGGTGCGTAGTGGCCTCGAGTTCCTTTTCGGCCCGGCTCACGTCGTCCTCGCCGGCCTCGCCATCGCGACCGATACGGCCGAGTTGTTCTTTGGCCTTGCGACGGATGTTGCGGATGGAGACCTTCGCATCCTCACCTTTGGTATGGGCCACCTTGACGAGGTCCCGGCGGCGCTCCTCGGACAGGTGCGGGATGATCACCCGGATGATCAGGCCGTCATTGGTGGGATTGACGCCCAGATCGGAGTCCCGGATGGCCTTCTCCATCGTCCTGAGTTGGCTGGGATCGTAGGGCTTGATCACCGCCATCCGCGCCTCCGGAACTGTGACGCTGGCCAGCTGGATCAGCGGAGTGGCAGCGCCGTAGTAGTCCACGACGATCTTGGAGAACATCGCCGGGCTGGCCCGGCCGGTGCGCACCGTGGAGAGATCCTCCTTGGCCACCGACACGGCCTTTTCCATCTTCTCCTCGGCATCGAAGAGGGTGTCGTCGATCACGGCTGCTCCTTGCTACAAATCTGACGCCCCTGGGCCACGGTGCTGACCAGGGTCCCGATCGGCTCACCGCGCACCGCACGAGCGATATTTCCTTCGGTGAGCAGATTGAACACGATGATGGGCAGCTTATTGTCCATACATAAGCTGAATGCAGTCGCATCTGCCACCTTGAGGCCGCGCTCAAGCACCTCGCGATGGGTGATGTGAGTGAACATCGTGGCCGAGGGATCGGTCTTGGGATCAGCGGTGTAGACCCCGTCAACCGCCTTGCCCATGAGCAGGACCTCACAACCGATCTCCAGCGCCCGCTGGGCGCCGGTGGTGTCGGTGGAGAAGTAAGGCATTCCCACGCCGGCACCGAAGATCACCACGCGGCCTTTTTCCAGATGCCGGATGGCCCGGCGGGGGATGTAGGGCTCGGCGACCTGGCCCATGGTGATGGCTGTCTGCACGCGGGTATCGATCTTGTGCTCGCGTTCCAGGAAATCCTGCAGAGCCAGGCAGTTCATCACGGTGCCGAGCATTCCCATGTAGTCGGCGCGGGAGCGTTCCATGCCCCCCTGCTGGAGTTCTTCGCCGCGGAAGAAGTTTCCCCCGCCGATCACCACGGCCATCTGCACTCCACCGCCGACCACGTCGGCGATCTGCCGCGCGACAGCCTTCACCACCTCGGGATCAACCCCGACTCCCCCGCCGCCGAACATCTCCCCGCCGAGCTTGAGCAGCACTCTGCGGTATCCGGGACCCTCCAGCCGGCCGGCGTTCATCGGTGGATCAGGCCTGGCCGACCTCGAAGCGAGCGAACCGTCGCACAGTCACGCCAGCCTCGTCGAGAAGAGCCTTGACGGTCTTCTTGGCGTCCTGTACGGAGGACTGCTCCAGCAAGACGGTGTCCTTGAAGAAGCCGCTCAGGCGACCTTCGACGATCCTCTGCAGCGCCTGCTCGGGCTTGCCCTCCTCGCGGGCCGTCTCCTCGGCGATGCGACGTTCGTTGGCCAGCACGTCACCTGGAACCTCGTCCCGGGTGACGTAACGCGGCTTCATAGCGGCCACCTGCATGGCTACTGCCCGGGCTGCCTCGGGTGAACCACCGTCGTATTCCACCAGCACTCCCACCGCCGGTGGGAGGTCGGAGGCACGACGATGCAGATAGGTGGCCACCTCGCCGTCAAAGGACACGACCCGGCGCAGCTGCAGCTTCTCGCCGATCTTGGCCGAGGTTTCCTGGACCAGCTCCTCGACCGTGCTGCCGCCCAGTGGCGTGTGGGCGAGCGCTTCGGCGTCGGTGGGCCGGACCTGGACCGCCTCGGCGACGATCCGGCTGGCGAGTTCCTGGAAATCGGCGCCCTTCGCGACGAAATCGGTCTCGCAGTTGAGCTCGATCATCACGCCGCTCTCGGCGACTACCAGCCCGTTCGCGGTGGTGCGCTCGGCTCGTTTGCCCACATCCTTGGCACCCTTGATGCGCAGCAGTTCGACGGCCCGGTCGAAGTCGCCATCGGACTCTTCCAGAGCCTTCTTGCAGTCCATCATCCCGGAACCAGTCAGGTCCCGGATTCGCTTGACATCGGCGGCGGAGTAATTCGCCATCGTGGCTTTACCGTCCTGGAGTTCGTTATCGGATCGGGAGACTCGGTGCCGCTGGGGCCTTAACCCTGCGGCACGCCATTGTTGGCAACCATCGGTTCGGGCTGGGGTGGTACGGTTTCCCGCTCGGGCGCGCTGCCGGCAGCGGTATTGCCGGAGACCATCAGCTCTTGCTCCCACTCGGCCAGCGGCTCGTCAACGCCTACGCCGGCTGCCGGCTTGTCCGTTCCGTCGGCTCCAGTGGAGCGTCCGGCCCGAGACATCAAGCCGTCGGCGGTGGCGTCTGCCACCACTCGGGTAAGCAATGCTGCGGAGCGGATCGCGTCATCATTACCCGGTATGGGGTAGTCGACCTCATCGGGGTCACAGTTGGTGTCCAGGATGGCCACGATCGGGATGCCCAGCTTGCGGGCCTCGCCGACGGCGATCTGTTCCTTCTTGGTGTCCACCACCCAGACTGCGCTGGGAACCCGCTGCATGTCCCGGATGCCACCCAGGGTCTTCTCCAGCTTGTCCTTCTCCCGGGTGCGCATCAGGATCTCTTTTTTGGTCAGCCCAGAAAAACCGCCGGTCTGCTCCATGGCCTCTAGTTCCTTGAGGCGCTGCAGGCGCTTGTGCACGGTGGAGAAGTTGGTGAGCATGCCGCCCAACCAGCGATGGTTCACGAAGGGCATGCCAACCCGCTGGGCGTGGTGCGAGATGGCTTCCTGAGCCTGCTTCTTGGTGCCGATGAACAGGATCGAACCGCCGTGAGCCACAGTCTGCTTGATGAACTCGTAGGCTCGGTCGATGTAGGTCAGCGTTTGTTGCAGGTCGATGATATAGATGCCGTTGCGCTCAGTGAAGATGTAGCGCTTCATCTTTGGGTTCCAGCGGCGGGTCTGGTGCCCAAAATGCACACCGGAATCGAGCAGCTGCTTCATGGTAACGACGGCCATGGCCGGGTACACACCTCGATGTGTCGGGCGCGCCGGTTTCACCGGTGCGCTCATGCGGTTGTCGCGACGGGCCGGGTGGACCGCCGCCCTGGCGCCAGGCCGACGGCCGGACCCCGTGCGATCTTCAGATCGCGATGGAGACCGCCGGACGCCGAGGCCCCGTGAGGGCGTAGCGCTGGCGCGCGAAGTCGACCCGCATGCGAGTCGCTCTTGCAGTGTACGGCGTGACCGCTGACAACCCCAGTGGAGGTGGGTCTACGGACTTCAGTTGTCCACAATGACCCCCGCTATCCCCAGCAGTGGGCCTCGTCGCTGGGCTGGCCGCCTCGGCGGAGGCAGGCTGCTGTCGTGTCTCGGATTCTGATCTGCAGTGTGCTCGCGGTGGTGCTGTCCGGAGGACCGCCGAGCATCATCCGCCTGTCCGCGCGGCCCACTCACGCGCTCCCCACCGGCCCGGTGGCCCAGCCCTGGTCGGAGGTTGGCCAGCCATCTCGGCGGCAGTTCGGCTGGCCGCTTCCCGGTTCGCCGGCCGTGGTTCGGGCCTTCCACCCCCCGTCGTTCCGGTATGGGCCGGGTCATCGCGGTGTTGACCTGGCCGCGCAGGCGGGTGCGCCGGTGCTCGCCGCCGGCGCCGGCACGGTGACCTTCGCTGGGATGGTGGCCGGCCACGGTGTGGTCTCGGTGAGCCATCAAGGGGGACTGCGAACAACGTATGAACCAGTGTCAGCCAGCGTCACCGCTGGTCAACGGGTCGCCAAGGGGGAGCGGATCGGCACGGTGCAGCCCGACCACGCAGGCTGCCCCGTCACTGTTTGCCTGCACTGGGGCGCCTTTCGTGAGCCAGCACAAGGCGGCCCAGCCCCGGCGGGCTCAGACTCTGGCAGGGATTACCTGGATCCGCTGCGGCTGATCATCGCGGCGCGAGTACGCCTCCTGCCGATCGACGGCACGTCACATCGCCCGTGACGCCCAGGAGTCCGGTCCTCAGCCGGTGCAGGCTTCCAGCATCTTGCTCCGGAGCCGGAGCACCGCCCTGGTGTGCAGTTGGCATACCCGCGATTCGGTGACGCCGAGCACCCGCCCGATCTCGGCGAGGGTGAGGTTCTCAAAATAGTAGAGGGAGACCACCACCCGATCCCGGTCAGTGAGCTGCGAGACCGCTTCAGCAAGCAGCCGCCTGCTCTCCACTGAATCGAGGAGCGCGCCCGGTTCTACCGCGGCATCATCAGGCAGCGTCTCGGCGATCGACGTGCCGCCCCGGCCGACGGCGATGAGCTCGTCCAGCGCAATCACACTGGTCAGCTGAAGCTGGGCGTAGAGCTCCCGCAGCTCGGCAACGGTGATCCCGAGCTCCGCGGCCACCTCGGAGTCGGAGGCTGACCGTTGCAACCGAGTCTCCAGGCGCTCCAGCGCGCGCTCCACCTCACGGGCCCGGCTGCGCACCGAACGAGGCACCCAGTCCTGAGCACGAAGTTCGTCCAGGATCGCCCCGCGGATCCGCTGCATAGCGTAGGTCTCGAACTTCAAACCCCGCTCGGGCTCGAACCGATCGATGGCGTCCCACAGGCCGAAGACACCCGACTGCACGAGGTCCGCGATATCCACGTGGGCGGGCAATCCGGTGCCGACCCGCCCCGCCACGTACTTCACCAAAGGCGCGTAATGCAGCACCAATCGATCGCGCAAAGTAGCGTCGCGATCCCGCCCATAGGCCTGCCACAGTGCGACAATGCCCGCCTCCACCTCCTCTACCCGAGCGTCAGCAGCCAAACTCCGCGGCGCAACATCCGCGGGGGGGACAGCGGTCAGCACGCGATCATGACCCCCGGAGTGCTCAGGAACGGGGGTGGCTCCGGTCATGGATCGCCTTCAGTCTCTCGACAGTGACATGCGTGTAAAGCTGCGTGGTGGCGAGCGTAGCGTGACCGAGTAACTCCTGAACGGTGCGAAGATCTGCGCCCCCCTCCAGCAGATGAGTCGCGGCACTGTGGCGCAGCCCGTGCGGACCCATGTCCGGGGCGTCCGGCACTGCACCGACCGCGTCGTGCACGACGGTCCGGATAATCCGCTGATCGACCCGTCCACCGCGCGCCCCCAGGAACAATGCCGCCGCCGAATGCGGACCCGCCAGCGCCGGGCGTCCCTCGGCGAGCCAGCGGAGCAGGGCTCGTTGCGCGGGCAACCCATAGGGCACTGCACGTTCCTTAGCGCCTTTGCCGAGTACCCGGAGAAGACGCCGCGGCTGGTCGAGGTCACCAAGGTCGAGACCGCACAGCTCAGCAACGCGTATACCAGTCGCATACAACAACTCGACGGCGGCGTGATCACGCAGCGCGAGCGGATCCGCCTCAGCGGCGCCGCGTTGCGCGGCCTCCAGAGCCGCCGTTGCCTGTTCCGGATGCAGCACCGCGGGCAGGGCGCGTCGCGGCCGTGGCGCGACCAGTCGCGGCCCGGGATCGCGTTCCAGCACACCGGCTCTGGTCGCCCATGCGGTGAACGCGCGGGCTGCCGCGACTCGCCGCGCGAGCGTGCTGCGCCGGTGTCCGTCCCGATGCTGCCCACCCAACCAGCCACGTAGCACCGGCAGGTCTAACGCCGCGAGATCGTCGCGACCTGAATCGGCCAGGTAGCGCAGCAATGTGGTGACGTCTCCGCGGTACGCCCGCACGGTGTGCAGCGACAGCCCACGCACTGATCGCAAGTGGGCCACGAAGAGCTCCCGATATGCCGCCAGGCCGTCCGGTAGCGACTCGGATGCCAGCCGGTCCTCGCGCACTCGCAGCACGCTGCGCCCTCGGGGGCGCCACGTCAAGCACCGCCACGCCCACCATCGCCAAGCACTCGGTGCCAACCGGTCGCCCCGCACCCCACCAGACCCTGCAGCTCTAGCAACGGCAACGCCGAGCGCACCCGGTTGAGCGGCACTCCGGAGTCGCGCACCAGTTGCTCGGGATGCCGGGATGCCCGCGCCGGCAACGCCTCGTACACCGCGAGCAGCTCCGGGCTCAGTCCGTCGGTGGGGCGGCAGGGCGTGATCAACGGGGGCGCGAGGTCCGCACCGATCCGCCCCACCGCCTCCACCACCTCCCCTACCCGAGTGACCAAGACCGCCTGCTCCTCACGTATCAGCAGGTGGCAGCCGACGGACAGCGCCGAGGTGACCGGACCTGGCACCGCCATCACCACCCGACCCAGCGCGAATGCGGCAGATGCGGTACTCCGCGCACCGCTGCGGATCCCGGCTTCGACCACCACGGTGCCGGCCGCGAATGCAGCGATCAGGCGGTTGCGGACCAGGAAGCGGTGGCGCGCCGGCCGGACACCAGGCGGGTACTCGCTGACCACCGCGCCAGCTGCAGCGATCCGATCCAGCAAACCTTGATGACCCGCGGGGTAGGCCAGGTCCAGCCCGCAGGCCTGCACTGCAAGAGTGCGGCCCTCAGCGGCCAGCGCCCCCCGGTGCGCCGCACCGTCAATGCCGAACGCGGCGCCGGAGACCACCGTGAACTCGCCCTCAGCAAGCCCGTAGCCGAACTCGGCAGCGACGTGCTCCCCGTATCCGGTCGCGGCCCTGGCTCCCACCACCGCCACGGCCCGCGCACCGAGCTCATCGAGGCGGCCGGTTCCCCGCACCCAGAGCGCCGCGGGCGCACGCCAGCGGTTGTCGGCCTGTGCGGCGGGCGTGCCGAAGCAGGTGAACTCCTCGGCAGGCCACTCGGCGTCCTCGGGAACCACTAACCGACCACCGAGCGCAGCGATCGCAGCCAGGTCAGCTTCGGCTCGGTCGTCCACTCGGCGGGCACCGGTCTCCGCGGCCACCCGGCCGGAAACTCGCCCGGCGGCCACCAATCGGCTCGCCCGCACCGGACCGACCTGGTCGATCAGCTCGGACAGGGCCGGAGCCGGGGGTTCAGCGACCCAGCTAAGGTAGGCCCGAGCTCCTCGCAGCTCCCGATCCCCTGGCGTCATGCCGCGCTCCGATCCCGGAGCCCCATCGCGGCGGACACGTCCTCGACCTGCGGGCGACTGCGACCTGCCAGGTCGGCCAGCGTCCAGGCCAACCGCAACGTACGGTCCGCTCCCCTGGCCGTCACCAGGCCTCGATGCAGCGCTGCCTCGATCGGTTCGGTCACCGCCCGCGGCAGCCGGAACCGCCGTCGCAGCACCGGACCAGGCACCTCAGCGTTGGTGCTCCAGCCGGTTCCCGCCCACCGCGCCCGGGCGGCGGTGCGGGCCTGGAGAACCCGTTCACGCACTACCGCGGTGCTCTCGGGCTCTGCGTCATGCTGACCCATGTTCTTCAGCGGACGCATCGCGACCTGTACATCGACCCGGTCCAGCAACGGCCCGGACAACCGGCCCAGGTAACGCCGGCGAGCCGATGGGGCGCATATGCAATCTCGCTCATCGGGCGGGGCGCAGGGACACGGGTTGGCAGCCAGTACGAGCTGGCACCGGGCCGGGTAGCGCACCACCCCATCGCGGCGGGCCAACCGGACCTCGCCGTCCTCCAGGGGAGTACGCAGCGCTTCCAAGGACCGCGGGCCGAACTCAGCAACCTCGTCGAGAAACAACACCCCACGATGCGCCCTACTTACCGCACCGGGTTTCGCCAGACCCGAACCGCCGCCCACCAACGATGCCACCGAGCTGGTGTGGTGCGGCGCGACGAACGGTGGCACCGTGATCAGTGGGGTATCCGGGGTGAGCAGACCAGCCACCGAGTGCACAGCAGTGACCTCGAGCGCTTCGGTGTCCGTGAGCGCCGGCAGCAGCCCTACCATCCGCTGGGCCAGCATGGTCTTGCCCGTCCCCGGGGGGCCGGTCAGCAGCAGATGGTGACCACCCGCGGCAGCGACCTCCACCGCCCAGCGGGCGTCGCCCTGTCCCAGCACGTCGGCGAGGTCCGCGACCGCCGGCGGCAGTGCCGGGTTCAGCCGATCAGGGCGGGCTAGCCCGGCACTGGGGTCTTGCAACCAGCGGAGCACCTCTGTGAGGCACGTCGCCCCGTAGACCCGCACGCCGTCGACCAACGCCGCCTCAGCCAGCGATGCGGTCGGCACCACCACCTCATGAATGCCCACTCCACGGGCGGCCAGCACGGCCGGCAGCACACCACGGACCGGACGCAGCCGACCATCCAGGGCAAGCTCTCCGATCAGGACCAGGCCGCGTAGCCGATCGGCCGGGATCCGGCCATCAGCTGCGAGGAGGGCACACGCGAGGGCAAGATCGTAACCACTGCCCACCTTCGGCAAGGTGGCCGGCGACAGCGCGAGGGTCATCCGGCGCGGCGGCCATCGCCGGCCCGAGTTGAGCACCGCCGCCCGCACCCGGTCCCGGGCCTCGGACAGCGCGGCGTCGGGTAGACCGACCATCTGCAGGCCCGGCAGGCCTGGACCGATGTGGGCCTCGATCTCCACCAGCACACCGTCAACCCCGTGTAGCGCTACCGCCCAGGCGCTCGCCAGTGCCATCAGAACGCACCCTGCAGGTGTTCTACGGTGACCGGTCCGTCCGGCGGGCACAGCACCGCCAACACGTCGAAGCGGACCTCGCACCAGCCCACCCGATATGACCGCAGCCACGCCGCCGCGACGCGCCGTATTCGCGCCGCCTTGGCTGGTGTCACGCCCTCTGACGGTTCTCCGTAACCCGTCCCCGACCGGGTCTTGACCTCACAGACGATCAAACGCTCACCGTCTGTCGCGACAATATCGACCTCACCGTCCCGGCAACGCCAGTTGCGCGAGAGCACGACGAGCCCGGTGCCAGCCAGGTATTCCGCCGCCAGGTCCTCGCCGAGCCTGCCCAGCTCATCGCTCCGGCGGTTAGCTGCCTGCGCCGTAGTCCCCATCTGAACCTCCCCGTCCTTGGCGTGATCTCCAGCCGTGAGGCTGCCGGGACGGGCTGCCGCAGTCGAACTCGCGAAGACAGACCTGTGGATAACAGGGCAGCTGTGGATAACTGGGCAACGCAGAGTGAATGATCTACGCCAAGTATCAGAGGGATGTGCTAACCGGCGCGGCATGGCATGCGAGGCAACTGCGCCGTCGAAAATTTTGAATCGGGAAGGGGCAGTTTCCGCGGTCAGGTCCAGCCAGACCGTCGCAGAGATTGCGTTACTTTCGAATGCTCATGCTCGTAATGAGGCTACCTGGCTGACCCGGCGAGCACGCTGAGCAGGGTCTCGGAAGATCGAAGCAGGCCGTGTATGCAGCGGCTGGACTAGCGCCGGAAGCCGATCCCGCGCACGCCGGGGAACGTCTGCGACGTCATGCCGCATCACTCACCCTCTTGTGCTGCGATGGCCGCCAGACGGGCGCTACCGGCAAGTCGGTAGTCGGATCGCCACGCTGCCAGGTGCGCGTGGAATAGCACGGGCAGAACCGGAACGACTCAGTTCGGCATACGCAGGGACGGTCCACCTGCTCCATGGACGTCGTCTCAGGCTCATTCATCGGTGGCGCAACCACGGCTGACCTCCGTCCGTTCGAGGCCTCGTCGCCTGGTTGATGGTGACTGTGCATGGTTTCCAGCAGATGACAGCAACTTCACCAAGGTGTTGCCAATGGGACCGAGCGAGCTCGTTGCCCCCGGAGTCGACCCATGGAGCACCGTGCGCTGAACCAACCGCATCGCCGGCCCACTCCGAGCGCTGCTCCGACGTGCAGCCACCTAGCGCGCCATCAGGCACTGCTGGAAGAGATCGGTGGCGCGCTGCTCGTAGTAGGGGCTGCCACCGGCGGCCCGCTGGCGCCGTTCGGAGGCGAAGCGTTCGGTGTGCCATCGCCAGACGGCTGCGCCGGGGTTGCCGGCGAGCCCGCCTGGGCCGGTGGAGTGGCCGGGGGTGCCGAATTTGCGCTGGCCGGCGCCGCGGTTGTGGTTGCGGAGGCGCTCGGCGGAGCGGGATTCGCGGGTGGCGGCGGATTCGCGGTCGTTGGGATTGTCATCTGTCCGCTTGTCCGGTCCTTCTCACCGCTGGTTACCGTGGACGAGGCCGGGGCATGGCAGTGGACAACGCTAGCGGCGTCGTGACCCGCATCGCATGAAGCGCCATCAGGTCCGCCGTCGAACCGGTCGATCCCTCCGCCACCGTGCAGCGCGTCAACGCCAGCTCCGCCGACCAGCCAGTCATCACCAGGCCCACCGTCAAGCTGATCAGCTCCGGGACCACCGATCAGCACGTCATTGCCAGCGCCCCCCGCGAGCTTGTCATTCCCTCCTCCACCGACGATGCAGTTGGCGCCCCCCGAACCGACGATCTCGTCGTCGCCGTCGGTACCCACGATCAGGAACGGACCCGCACCCTGCCCGCGCTGCTCGGGGGCTTTCCAGATGTGCTGGTCGGGACCGAGCACGATGACATCCTCGAAACTGTCGAGCCGCATGCCAGCCTGGGAACACTCGGCTGGCAGTTGGACCGACGCGTGCCCGGACGGCGTCCCCGGAGCTGGGCTCTGCGGCGAGGTTCCGGCCGCCGCTGCGATCGTCGTGTCAAGCGTCCCCACCGCGTCGGGTGGGGTGCGCTTGCCATCCTCACGCTGACCACCCTCCGCGGCCTTGCTGTCCTTCTCGCGGCTGGAGGTCGAGATACTGATGGTGCCGACGGCGTGGTCGGTGAAGCCGCCGCTCGCACGCACGGTGGCCACGTCCTTCTCCACAAGACCGCGCAGGTTGTCGTTCGCGTCTGCACTGAGCGTGACCGCGACGTCGATCCTCTGCTCCGATCCGGGACGCATGGCCGAGGCCAGCGGTAGGATCCGGCCATTGAGCAGCTCGCAGTAGCTCACCGGCGGGTGGGAGGCGATCGCGAGGGTCACCGCGCCACCTGGTCGCGACTTCCATTGCCCATTATGCTGCACGCATAAGGACGGCGAGCCGGATGGCGCAATCTCCAGCGCGATGTCAGCGGGCACGCTTCCCTGGTATGAAATGACGAGTTGCGTCACCTTCGGGTCCCCAGGTTTGAGATCTTTGTACGCGAGCGCCACCGAGCCGCCGCCACGCCCGAGCGCGACGGTTGCCGCGGCAGCCTGCGAATCCGCGCCTTTC
>CAXUFG010000020.1:37235-37535 GCA_964250265.1 uncultured Pseudonocardiaceae bacterium
TAGCGGAAAACCAGGCAAAGGTCGTCGCAGCCGTCCCCACGACAGCCACGCCTGCTACCAGCCCAGCGGCGGCCAGCGTCTTAGTCTTGCTGCGGCACTTCATCTTGCATCCCCGATCACATCGGAATTAGCTGACGGGCTGAAACAGGACCCGGAAGGCAGCGAGCCACTCCGAGCCATTGCAAAGACGACGGGATTGGGTGGTGAGCTACGGTTTGCCCCCCAATACCGACCCACGGGGGGTTAAGGCGGCCTGACTGTCGCCGGGGGCGGCACCCTCGCGCTATCGCCGTGCACGCT
>CAXUFG010000021.1:0-14483 GCA_964250265.1 uncultured Pseudonocardiaceae bacterium
GCCCGGAGGAACCCCGCTACCCCGATCAGCCCGCCGACCCGAAGGAACCCCGCCACCCCGATCAGCCCGCTCGTCCGGACAAGCCCGGACGACCAGGTGAGACAAAGCGACCAGACAAGGTGGACCTATCTGATCAACCGAAGAACCCGGACAAGTCTGTGCAGCAGGATAAGCAGGACAAGGACGAGTGGCGGGGAAAGGCCAAGCGTGCAGAAAAGCCGGTAAGGCCGGATAAACCGGTAAAACCAGACAAACCAGCGAAGCCGGAACGGGACGTGCCAAGCGACCCGGAAGGCAGTCCCGAGTAGCGCCTTGGCTCACCGGCAGGGCCACTTGGGCGATGCCTACTGAGTCATGATCAGTCGGTCGGTGGTGCTCGTCAATTCAGACTGCGATGATGGGGCACCGCCGCATGCCCAACCCCAGACGGGGGCGGTCGGAAATTGCACGCTGCGGTGTTTCATCGTGGATGTGCTCGCTAGGATCACTCAACTCTACCCATTCGAGCGTGTTCCGTTCATCTTCTGTTCAGCCAGGCGCAGGATTCTTGTCCCGTGCTCCTTCACCGGGTTGGCGAGGTCGGCGAAGCCAGCGACGAACACCACTGTGTCGTCGCCGGCCGGAGGATCGATGGGGCGCTCACTGATGTCTGGAGCGACGCGCCCGCTTACCTGGATGGTTGCTACGTGGCGTACGTGCCCCGCTGTGAATGTGGCTGGACTGGACCACCGTTCAGCACAACGCCGACTGGCTACGCTGCGTGCGAACAGCTCTGGCGGGACAAGCACCTCCTGCCCTTCCTTCGCGCCGCGAACCCCGCTCCGACCGCCCGCTGACCGGGCTTGCTACCTACCCGGCCTCCGCCCGCTCTCCCGGCAGAACCCGAATTCGAGGCTGCAGCGGGGATGACTTCGTGACGAGTCTCATTGCAGGGGGCGGGATTACGATCGGGCGCATGGCTTCGCTGGTCGGGCAGGCGGCGGCTGGGGTGGTACTGGTGGGTGGCCGTTCCTTGCGCATGGGCACAGCGAAGGCTTCGCTGGATTGGCACGGCTCCACTTTGCTTCGCCGCACCTTGGGCGTGCTCGACCGCGCGGTCGACGGGCCGCTGCTGGTGGTCTGCGCCCCGGGCCAGCCGCTACCCGAGATCCCCCCGCTGGTGGAAATTGTGGAGGATCCCGAGGAAGGGCTGGGGCCGATGCAGGGAATTGCAGCCGGGCTGGCCGCGCTGGCTGGTCGTGCGCACGCTGCGTTCGTCTGCTCCACAGACCTGCCGTTCCTGCACCCCGCGTTCATCCGCCGGGTGCTCACCGCGCTCACCGATGACCTCGACGTGGTGCTCCCTGTCGCCCGCGGTTACCCGCAGCCGCTCGCTGCCGCATACCGGATCTCGCTCGCGCCGTTGATCGCTGAGGCGGTGGCGGCCGGTGACCTGCGCCCGGCCTTTCTGTACCGGCGGTGCGCCACGCTACGGCTTGACGAGGCCGCCTTGCTCGCAGACCCGATGCTGGCCGCGGCGGACCCTGCGCTGGACTCAGTGGTCAACGTCAACTCTCCGGACGACTACCAGGCCGCCCGGCGCTACGGTGCTCCACTGGTCACCGTTAAGTGCAGCGGCGCGGTAACCACCAATGACCAAAGGGAGCCGCAAACCGTTCGTGCCGCCACGCTATCCGGTGCCGCCGCTGCAGTGGGTCGTAGCCTGGACAGCTATATGATCGCTGAGCTCAACGGCGACCAGATCAGCCTCGACGGCGATGTCCCGCTGGTCAGTGGAGATGCCATCGCCTTCAATTGTGCAAGCGCGGACGACCGCGCCCGCTGAGCGCACCGAGGCGGCGGGCATGGGTTCCTGACACGCGGGCATGGGGACCGACCCGCGGCGCGTTGAGGGGCCGACACGCGCGGCGGGGGTACCGACATGCGGGCAGGGGAAGCCCAGCGTGATCGGTCGTACACGGGAAGTTGTCATTGCAATCGCCACCCGGATGGCTTACTTTCGAGTTTGATTGACCACGGGGAGTGAGGGGGAGTCAGCTCGGACCACCTAGGGGGGTTGCTGCCGAGTGCGGGGGTTGACAGGCTGCTGGTGTTCGTATCGGGAGAGTCGCTGGACGCCGGAATGCGTCAATGATCTGCGGCATCATGTCGTGTGACGCTCCTCAGCGCATCAAACGATCAATCAGACGGACAGCGCATCGGCTGCGCGCTCAGGGAGCTGCGGACGTACTGCGTCGCGCAGGTGTGCCGTGCATGGCTGCTCCATCGGCTGAGAAAAGGAGCGATATGAGGGTCTCGGAAATCTTTGCAAGGGGTGGCGGCGACTGCGGATGCAACGGTAACTTTGAGAGCTACCTTGACTACGGCACCGTCGAGAAGCCCGGTGGATATTACCCGGATACTGGGCGCTGGGCCTACGTCAGCCCCAATAACTACAACTTCAGGGGCGACGGCAAGGGCTACGGCTTCTCCCGCAGTCATGGACTTGACGGCATCGTAGGGTAACTCGCCGGGGGCTGCCGGCCGTCGTCCGTGCACACCGACGTGACGATGCCGGCATCGGCCGAGATCCGGTGATGTTCGAGTCCGGTGAGGTCCGTCCGGGAAGTACGGGGATGACCTGCTCGTTGGCGGGTCCGCCTGGGCCCGCCAACGGTTGCAGCCGGCACGGTGTTCACTTAGCGTGTTCGCCTGTGCACGGAAAGTTGTTGTTGCAATCGCCGCCCCAATCGCTTAGTTTGTGATTGCTTGACCACGGAGAGTAGGGGGCCAGCTCGGATCACCTAGGGGGGATGCTGCCGAGTGCAGCGGCTTGACAAGCTGTTGGCGTGGTGCTGGGAGAGTTCGCCAAGACGCAGAACTGTGTCACTAGTCGGGGGCGACTTAATTCTCGCGAAGCTATCCCGGTGCTCGCCACACGACGTCAGGCGACCCGTCGACGGGGGAGCACGTCGACGTTGCACTCTGACACGGCAGCGTATCATTTCCCACGTCGGTCTGGGTCTTTTTCCTTGCATGGCTCCGTCATCGAGCAGGAAAAGGAGCGATATGAGGATCTCAGAAGTCTTCACAATGGGTGGCGGTTATGGCGGTGGTAGCGTTCCAGGGTACAACTGTCAGCGGGACGACTGCACCTACGGTTTCTACCCCTACTTCAACGGCTACGACTACGGCAGGGACTACGGCCGCAAACCGTACTACTACGACGGCTACAACTACGGCGGCTACACCTACGACGGTCACTTCCGGCTCCTCGGGCTCCTCTGATAGCCGGTAGGTCATCGGGCGGTGGCCTGGAAACTCCCTCAGCGGAGCAAAGGCCACCGCCCTCGCCGTGTCAAGAATCGCCGCGGCCTCAGCTCGTCGGGCCAGCGTCGCTTCTGCCCAGAGTAGAGTCGACAGCCGGGACCGAGAGAGGGAGCAGCTGTGTGGGAAATGCTGCGGTCGTTGACGCGCCCGTCGTCGACTGAGGGCGGTCTGGTGGAGGCTTCGCCGGCGGCGAGCCTCAAGGAGGTCTACCGCCGGTTTTGGCCTGATGCCCGGCCGTTCTGGCGATGGCTCTGGGTGAGCCTAGTGTTGATCATCGTGTCACCGTTTGTGGATACCGGCGCGATCCTGCTATTCAAGGTACTGGTCGACAAGGTATTGACCCCCCGGGATTTCTCCGCCTTCCTGCCGGTGGCCGGGGCATTCATCGGCATCACGCTGCTGGTCGGCGCGCTGGGTTTCCTGGGCGCATACCTGGGGGCGTGGATCGGCGAGAATTTCCTGCATCGCATGCGCACCCGGGTCTTCGCGCATCTGCATACCCTCTCGGTGAGCTTCTTCGACCGCCGCCGCCTGGGCGACATCCTGTCCAGGCTGACCGGTGATGTCGGCGCGATCGAAGCTGTGGTCCTCTCCGGAGTCATCGGGCTCATCTCCAACGTGTTGAAGATCTTCGTGTTCGCCGGCGTGCTGTTCTTCCTGGACTGGCGCCTGGCGTTGGCGTCGCTGATCGCGGTGCCGGTGTTCTGGTTGGCCGCCCGGTCCTTCGCCCGCCGCATCAAGATCGCGTCTCGCGAGGTCCGCCGCCGTGCCGGGTCGATCAGCGTGGTCGCCGAGGAAAGCCTGGGCAACGCCACCCTGATCCAGGCCTACGGTCGTGAGGGTGTCGAGGTCGACCGCTTCGCCACGCAAAGCATCGGCAGCGTGAACGCTGAACTGGCCGCCACCCGGCTGGGCGCGATGTTCTCCCCGCTGGTGGACCTGGTCCAGGTGCTGGGCGTGCTCACCATCCTCGGAGTGGGCATCTGGGAGCTGACCGCCGGGCGCATCACTCTGGGTGGACTGCTGGCGTTCCTGGTGTTCCTGTCCCAGCTGTATGGACCCGTGCAGGGCCTGGGTGCACTGTCGACCTCGTTGTTCGCCGCCACTGCGGCCGCCGAGCGGATCATCGAGCTGCTCGACGAGCAACCGACGGTGACCACGCCGGCGAACCCCGTCCCACTGGACCGGGCCGATGGGCAGCTCCGTCTGGACCAGGTCGGTTTCGCTTATCCGGATACCGGAACCGATGTGCTGAAACAGGTCAGTTTCACCGCCCAACCCGGGCAGACCACCGCCATCGTCGGCGCCAGCGGCGCGGGCAAAACCACCCTGCTCAAGCTGCTGCTGCGCTTTTATGATCCCACGAGCGGCCGGATCACTCTCGACGGTCATGATCTGCGAGAGCTGGATCCCAACGCCTTACGTGCCAACATCGCCATCGTGCTCCAGGAAACTCTGCTGCTGGATGGCACGGTCGCCGAGAACATCCTCGCGGGCCGTCCCGAAGCGACCGAGGACGAACTGATCACGGCCGCGAAAGCCGCTGATGCGCACGAGTTCATCATCGCGCTACCTGAGGGCTATGACACACGCGTGGGTCAACGCGGCCGATTGCTCTCCGGCGGGCAACGCCAGCGCATCGCGATCGCCCGGGCGATGATCCGCGACGCCCCCATCCTGCTGCTGGACGAGCCCACCACCAGCCTGGATGCCGACGCTACGCAACGCATCCTCACCCCGCTACGCCGGCTCATCACCGGGCGCACCACCATCATCATTTCTCATAACCTGCTCACCGTCACCGACGCCGATCAGATCATCTACCTCGAACACGGCCGCATCACCGAAACCGGCACGCACGACCAGCTCCTGACGAACAACGAGCAGTACGCCCACCTCTATCACCTCCACCACCCCGGTGACCCGTCACGAGGACCAGGTCAGAACGGCAGGTTCGCCGGCACCGGAGCCCAGTCCTGACCTGCTGAGTTCCGGGTAGGTTGCCAACTGTGCGGCGCAGCCCGATCGTTCGCGGCGTCCGGGTGGCCCAGGCTCTGGATACCTGGCGTGCAGCCTGCGCGGCCGCCGGATGCCCGGATCGGGTGGGTACGCAGCGGCTAGGACTGGCGGAGGCGATCGGCCGGGTCACGGCCGAACCGGTGTGGGCACTGCGGTCCTCGCCGGCGTTCGATTCCGCCGGGATGGACGGTATCGCGGTGCGCGCCGCGGACACGGTGGGCGCCAGCGAGAGCGCTCCGCTCACGCTGGCCGACTTCGAGGTCATCGACACCGGCGACCCGCTCCCTGAGGGCCGCGACGCGGTGGTGATGCGCGAGCACATCCGCCTGGTGGAGCAGGGCGCTGAGCTCGTCGCAGTCGTGCCGGCCTACCAGCATGTCCGGTCCATCGGCGAAGATGTCGCGGCGGGTGAGTTGCTGTTGCCGCCCGGGCACCGGTTACGCGCGGTCGATGTCGCTTCCGCCGCGGCGGCGGGTATCACCGAGATCCTGGTGCGCCGCCGGCCGGTGGTTGCGGTGCTGCCCACCGGCGATGAAATCCGGCCGTTGGGTTCCGAGCCCGGGATTGGGGAGATCCCCGATACCAATTCGCTGATGCTGGCGGGCCAGGCCGGCGAGCACGGGTGCGACGTGATCTCGCTGCCCATCGAGCCGGATGACCCCGAGCGGATCGCCGCGGCGGTGCTCGCCGCCGCGCAGCGTGCCGATCTGGTAGTGATCATTGCCGGCGCGAGTGCCGGGCGGGGTGACCACACCGCATCGGTGATTGACCGGGTAGGCGAGCTGGTGGTGCACGGTGTCGCGATACGCCCAGGTCACCCTGTGGCGCTCGGTACCGCCGGCACCACTCCTGTGCTTGGCGCTCCCGGGTACCCGGTCTCCGCGGCGCTGAGCTTCGAGATCTTCGCTGCGCCGCTGCTGGCTGCTCTGCAAGGCACCACCACCGTGAGCCGCCCGACGATCCAGGCGCGGCTGGCGCGCGAGCTGGCCTCCCCGCTGGGCAAGGACGACTGGGTGCGGGTACGGCTGGGCCGGGTCGGCGGGCGGATTGTGGCGATGCCCCTGCCTCGCGGTGCTGGGGCGCTGACCTCGCTGGTGCGGGCCGACGGGTTGCTGGTCGTGCCCGCCATGCTGGAGGGACACCCCGCCGGCACCGACATCGAGGTGCAACTGCTGCGCGGGATGACGGAGATCGACCGCAGCATCGTGGCCATCGGCTCGCACGAGCCGGTGCTCGACCTGGCCGCTGCCGCGCTGCGCCGCACCGACCCGGGCGTGACGCTCACGTCGTCCGATGTCGGCTCGCTGGGCGGGTTGCTGGCGCTGCGCGAGGGGTTGTGTCACCTCGCCGGCTCGCACCTGCTAGACCCGGATACCGGCGAGTACACCCTGCCCCACCTGGCGCGGATGCTGGGCGACACTGCCGTGACCGTGGTCCGGCTGGTGCACCGCGAACAAGGCCTGATCGTCGCTGCGGGTAACCCGCTGGACATCACCGGCATCAAGGACCTGCGCCGCCCGGGACTGCGTTACGTCAACCGGCAGCGGGACGCGGGAACCCGGGTGCTGCTCGACCACGAACTGCTCCGCAGGGGCATCGAGCCCGGCCACATCGTCGGGTACCAGCGCGAGGAGCGCACTCATCTCGCCGTGGCGGCGGCGGTGGCCGCCGGGCGGGCTGATGCGGGGCTAGGCATCCGCGCCGCCGCGCGGCTGCACGGGTTGGGTTTCGTACCGGTCACGCAGGAGCCCTACGACCTGGTGGTCACCCGGGAGGCCCACGACTCCGCGTTGCTCGCCCCGCTGTGGGCGTTGCTGGCCGATCAGAGCTTCCACGCCGCAATCGAAGCCCTGGGCGGCTACTCCTGCGCCGAAACCGGTCACCGGCTGCTCTAACCCTCTGGAGGGGTAGACGAGAGCGGTGTGGTGGGATCCCGAGCATGGAGAATCGGCTGCAGAACGTGACGTTTGGGTCTAATGGTGCTACCGCGCATGGGTACCTTGCGCTGCCTGCGGGGGGTAGCGGCCCTGGTGTCGTGGTGATCCAGGAATGGTGGGGGTTGACCAGCCACATAGCCGAGGTGGCGAACCGGCTGGCCGCTGAGGGCTTCGTCGCGTTGGCTCCCGATCTGTTTGGCGGCACTACCACCCATGACGCCGACGAGGCGGGCAAGCTGATGCAGGATCTCCCGGTGGATCAGGCGGCCCGCGACCTGGGCGGCGCGGTGGACTACCTGCTGGATCACGACGCGGTCACCAGCTCGACGGTCGGCGCGGTCGGGTTCTGCATGGGCGGCGGTTTCGTCCTGGTCCTCGCTGCCCAGCAGGGTGACAAGATCGGCGCCGCAGTGCCGTTCTATTCGCTCCTCAGCGAGGACTATCCGAACTTTGACAACCTTTCCGCCCGGGTGCTGGGCCACTTCGGTGAGCAGGATGCATTTCAGAGCACCGAGGCGGTGCGGGAGCTCGCGGCGACCATCGAGCGGCAGACCGGGCGACGGCCCGATTTCCGCTTCTACCCGGCCGGGCACGCCTTCTTCAACGACCAGAACCTGCTGGGCACCTACGACCCGGAGCAGGCCGCCAAGGCCTGGGACACCACGGTAGGTTTCCTCCGCGCGCAGCTGGAGGTGCCGCAAGCCCGCTGAGGGGGCTGCCGTGGTTCGGAGACTGGCCGGATGGTTGCACCACAGGAAAAGGACCGCACGAATGCCCTACGACAATGAAGCTGATCGAGAATTGGTCCAGCAGACGTTCAGCCGCGAATGGGGCGAGCCGATCTGCGTTGTCCGTGTCGAGGAGTTCAACCCCGGCTTCGAGGTGCCCGGCCGGCAAGCCGACGGCTCGCCCAGCTCGGAGCACCGGGTACGGCAATTCTGCTACGCCGCTTTTCGGTTTCTGTACTTCCTGGTGGCTTTCGCCCTCTCAGCGATCTCAAACGCCAACGTCGGCGACCCCCGATCGTTCGCCAGCTACCGCGGGCATGTCCGGGGCTCTGAGGGCTCGTCCGGGGTCCAATTCGCCGAACTGCTCCGCGGTGAGAGTTTCTGGCTGGTGCTCTCGGAATCGGGGCTCGCCGCGGTGAAGACCGGATCGTCTCCACAGGTCACCGTGATCTGGTCGGCGGTGGGCCCGGATCGCCCACAACGGGATGGCGATGATGCTGGGATTCTGCGGTGGCCGGATGGATCCTGGGTGTACGTCATCCTCGACCCCGCGGAGAGTCAGCGACTAGCCGGCGTCTGATCGTCTGGTGGGCTTTCGCTGCCCGCCGGGCTCTCCCAGGAGACCGACTCGAAGACGTCCAGCGCGAGATCGCAGATGTGTGCCCAATCCTCCCAGCAGTTGGATGCGACGCCGATCACAGCCACCGCGGAACCGGCCGGATCCGGGATCCAGGCGAGCACCTGCCGCTGCAGTAGCGGCAACGGGTCGACTCCCTCGATCTCGATCATCGCGGGCTCCTCCCGGATCGTGGCCAGCGCCGGTCCGGCCGGGAGCGCCAGCACCTCGGCGTCGATGCCCGGATCTGCGGCGAAGACCTCGCGCAGCCCGGCGATCACGGTGGTGGGGTCGTCGTGGTCCGAGCCCATCCGGCTTGCCGTGAGCACCACGCTGACCGGGCGCTGCGGATTGTCGGGGGACCGGAAGAACCCGATCGAGGTGTGCTGCGCGCCGCTGTCAGCGGCGATGAGGCCCAGCACGGTCAGCGACTCGGCGACCTTCGCGGCGCTGGTGTCGCCCGCCGGCAGGCCGAAGCGCTCCTCCAGCTCGTGCTGAACCTGCGCGGTCGCGGCACAGCTGGGCAGCTCGACGACGTTCTCCGGCAGCTCGATGGTGTATCCGGTCACGCCGCACCTCGAGCCGCTACCCGCGAGCTGAAGGTCTGCGACGCCGAAGGTGGCGAGCCGTCCGGCCCGGTGAGGTGGTGATAGACCTGCCCGGCGACCGAACTGCCGCCCTTGATGCCGGCGTCCAGCGCCCGGCCACCCGCTGACAGCGGGTCGATGATCCCCTGGCCAGTCAGCTTGTCGGCGACCATGTTGAGACCCTTGGTCCCTATACGCTGACCCTCCCGGAAGCTCTGGTAAGCCGACTCGATCCCGGTGTCCAGCCGCCCGGTCACGCCCTCGGCCTTGATCACGGAGTACGCCTTCGTGACGCCGTTGGAAGTCTTCACCGAGGTCTCCACGACCTTGCCGCCGATGTCCGCCGCGCGGGAGGCCCCGTATCTGAGCACGTCCTCAGATGCGGCGCCCAGTGCCCGCTCGGCACCCGTCGCGACCTTGGCGCCACGAGCCACTCCGCCGATGAACGGCAGCGTTCCGAGCGCATCCAGGCCGATCGTGCCCCATCCGACTTTCGCACCAGCCGCCTTGGCCAGCCCGTGTGCGCCCAACGCCATCAGGGCGGTCCCTGCGGCAGCGCCCGCGAAAATCGCGCCAATAGGCTCGAAGGGCGCGGTGACGATGGCCAGCACCGCGAGCGCGGTGCTGATCTTGCTCATGATGTCGCCGAACTGGGCGATCACATCGGCGTGGTCCTGGACCCACTTCCAGGTGGCCGCGGCGAGGTCCTTGATCCCGTCGACCAAGCCGCCGATCATCCGGTCGAAGAAGCCGGGTTCCTTGGGTGCCTCGTCCTTGGCCCGGCGCAGCGCGTCAGCGACCTCGCTGACCAGCTCCTCGTGTTGGGCGAGCAGGCGCTGGGCAAGTTCCCGGATCGCCTCCAGCTCCTTGGACGCGATGTTCAGCTGGGCGGTTGCCGCGTCATAACGGCCCTGCGCTTGGGTCAGGGAGGCCTCGTCGGGGAACGTGTGGCCGGCGAGCCCGAGATCGGGGTTGGACTCGGCGGAGTGCAGGCGTTGCAGAGCCTGCGCGGCCTCGGCCTCGTACTGAGCGGCTGCTGTCTGCATCGAGGTCAGGTCGGCAGACCACTGGTCCAGGGTCCGCGCGGCGTCGCTCAGCGAGCGGTGTGCCGTGCCGAGGTAGTCGGGCAACTCGCCCAGCTTGTCGTGAAAGGCCTCCGCGGCCTCGCCCTGCCAGATACCGCTGCTGCGCCCGATGCTCGAGAGGGCCTGCTGCGCCGCACCGAGCTCAGTTGCCACCGACCCGAGGTCGGCCGCCAGAGCCCCGACCCGCTCGGTCGCGCCAGGGGCCGGGTCGAAGCCCAGCGCCGGATAGTCGCGCATCGTCGCGGTGCTCATCGGGGCGCACCCCCATCGAGGGCACGGCTGATCGGGGAGGGCCCCGGCCCGGCGGGTGCGGCGCCGGTGCCCGGATCAGGGAACAGGCCTGCGATCGCCTGATCAGTCTGCTCGTAGAGCTCCTTGGCCTCCCGCAGCGAGTCGGTCATCTTCTCCGACGCGTCGCTGATCTTGCCGATGCCGTATTCCCACCGGTCCTGGAAGTCTCCGGCTGCGTGATCGAGATCGTGGCCGCCCAGATCGGCTGCCGACGCCGCGCGCAACCTGTCGTTGGCGACGTGCATCCGCTCCGCTGCCTCGGACAGCGTGGTGATCAGTTGCTCCAGTGCGCTGAGGTCTACCAGAAACCCACCGCCCACCCGGCACCTCCCGTCGTCGACGGTGCACCCTAGTGGGGCGGGTCAGAGGTGATTCACGAAGTTCAGCTATTGGTGAGCTGACGCGTCAGATGTCCATGCTGAGGTCGTCCCGGATCCGGCGGGCCAGCGACTCGTCCATCAGGAGTCGGGCAACCAGGGCCCGGATGACGTCCTGGCCGGTGACGCGGGCGGTGCCGATGATGTCGGCGGTTTCGGCGCACCACTGCGTGAGCTCGGCGTGATACGCCGGCGAGAGGTCCACGCTTCGCCGCACGGGCTTGGTTCGTCCGGAGTCCGCCCAGTGGAGGTGTTGGGGAGCGAGCTCGCCGGACCCGTTTCGTGGCTGGGCTGCGCCGTTGCGAGCGGATCCGCCGGCCCGGGCGGAGGCGTGGTCGGCTCTGTTGCTCATGGAAACCTCCCTATACGGAACGTTCGTCTCTGGGGTGGGAAGCGGTTCGGAGCCACCCGCGATAGTGGCGCTGTGCGTGAATCAATGATCCGAACGACCACTGTTAGTGGTCATCAAACGAGTTACGATCGCGGAGAACCATCACTACGGGTGATAGCAAGGAGTGAATGATGTCTGACGATTCCCGAGCTGGATCCGAGGTGACCCGGCGCGCCGTTGTGGCCGGCTCCGGGATCGTGGCGGTGTCCGCGGCGCTCGCCGCGTGCAGCAGCTACGGGAACCAGGGCGCAGCTCCGGCGTCGCAGGCACCGCTGACACCGGCAGGTCCCGCAGACACGACCTCTGCCGGCGCACCCAGCGCCCCTGGCGCTCCGGCCGGTGAACGGCTGGCGGCCACCAGCGCAATCCCGGTTGGTGGTGGGACGGTCTTCGCCGCGAAGAAGGTCGTCGTGACCCAGCCCGCAGCGGGCACGTTCACAGCGTTCTCGGCCACCTGCACTCACCAGGGTTGCACGGTGAACAAGGTTGCGGATGGCACGATCAACTGCCCTTGCCACGGCAGCAAGTTCGCCATCGCGGATGGCTCGGTTGTGCAGGGCCCTGCGCAGCGACCGCTCGCGGCGCGCCAGGTCACGGTATCGGGTGGCGAGCTGCTGCTGGGGACCTGACGCGGCAGCTCAGCGCCAGGAGGGTAGCCACAGCTCGGCGTTCCAGTGCTCCGGGCTGATCGAGCCGCCGGTGAGGATCGGCCAGAGCCAGATGAAGTTGGCCACCACCAGCCCGACGTAGAGGGACACCACCAGCAGCCCGGTCCCGCGGCGCTCAGCACCGTCCCGAGCCCGGCCGAGAATCTCGCCGAGCACCAAGGTCGCGCCGATGACCAGGAACGGCGCCACCGGGGTCATGTAGAAGAAGTACATCTGGCGGTGGATATTGCTGAACCAGGGCAGCCAGCCGGCGGCGTAGCCGGTCAGCACGGCCGCGTAACGCCAGTCCGGACCGCTGGACGCCCGCCACAATGCCCAGGCAAGCACGGGCAGCGCAAGCCACCACAGCGCCGGCGTGCCGATGAGCATGACGGTCGCCACGCAGTCCTGCCGCCCGCAGCCCGGCGCACCGGCACCGGAGGAGTAGTAGTACAGCATCGGCCGAAGGCCCATCGGCCAGCTCCACGGCTTGGACTCCCACGGGTGCGGGTGGGCCGGCGTGAACAGGTTCTCGTGGAAATGCAACACAGCGCCGCTGTAGTACCACAGCGCCCGCAGCGCCCCCGGTACGAAGGAGAACGCCCCCCCGACGCCGATCTTATTGCCCACCACGTGGCGGTCGATGCCGCTCTCGCTGCTGAACCATGCCCACCACGTCGCCAGGTAGGCCCCGACCGGCACCACCGCCAACGCCCACGATGCCGGCCCCAGATCCCGGGCCAGCATGCCGGCCCACGGCTGGCGAACGCCCGCGGCGCGGCGTGCGTAGGCATCCCACACCACGCTCATGGCGGCGAATGCGACGAGGTAGTACACCCCGGACCACTTCGTGCCGCAGGCCAGCCCGAGCAGCACCCCGGCCCCGAAACGCCACCAACGCACGCCGAGGCGCGGGCCGAAGTCCGTGACGGCAACCCGGCCTTCCTGGACCACCCTGGCCAGCCGCTCGTGGACCTGTTCCCGATCGATGATCAGGCAGCCGAACGCCGCCAGGACGAACATCGCGAGAAAGATGTCGAGCATCCCGATACGGGACTGCACCTGGCTGATGCCATCGGCGATGAGCAGCACACCGGCGATGCCGCCCAGCAGGGTCGATCTGGTCATCCGCCGGACGATCCGCACGATGAGCAGCACGCAGAGCGTGCCGGCCAGCGCGGCCGACAGGCGCCACCCCCAGCCGTTGTAGCCCAGCACCGCCTCGCCCAGCGCGATGAGCTGTTTGCCCAGCGGCGGGTGCACGACGAGCTCGTAACCCGCGTTGTCCTCTACCCCGCCGTTGCGCAGCATCTGCCAGGCCTGCGGCGCGTAGTGCTTCTCGTCGAAAACCGGGGTACCGCGATCGGTGGGCAGGCCCAGGTTCCACAGCCGTACCAGGCCGGCGACCAGAGTCAGGCTCAGCGTCAGCGCCCAGCTCCGCGCCCGGTCGGTCAACGGGCGCGGCACCAGCCGCTGCAGCGGAGCGGCTGGTCTGGTCAGCGCTGGGTGGACCCGCTCGGCGTCGACCGCCGGAGTACCGGCACTCGCCTCCCGGATCACCGTCACGGCCCCGATCGTAGGCTCGGCGGTGTGTCAGGTCTGTCGGAGTCCGCTATCGCCGGAGCACCAGCGGCGGGAATGCTGGTGCTGGCGGCTACTCCCCTCGGTGACTCGCGGGACGCCTCACCCCGCCTGATCGACGCTCTGAGGAGCGCAGACGTGGTGGCGGCGGAGGACACCCGGCGGCTGCGGGCGCTCGCTGCGGCGCTGGAAGTGACCGTGCGTGGCCGGATCATCTCCCACTACGACGCGGTGGAGGCGGCTCGAATCCCGATGTTGTTAGCGGCGATCCGCGGTGGCGGGACGGTACTGGTCGTGACCGATGCCGGGATGCCGGTGGTGTCCGATCCCGGGTTCCGGCTGGTGTCCGCCTGCGTGCAGCAGGGGCTGCGGGTGACCTGCCTGCCCGGCCCCTCCGCGGTGACCACCGCGCTGGCCGTGTCCGGCCTGCCCAGCGATCGGTTCTGCTTCGAGGGCTTCCCGCCGCGCCGGGAGGGCCCGCGCCGGCGCTGGTTGGCCGGTCTCGCCGACGAGAGGCGCACCTGCGTGTTCTTCGAATCCCCGCACCGGCTGGCCGCGACCTTGGCCGAGGCCGCGGAGGTGCTCGGTGCGCAGCGTTGCGCGGCGGTGTGCCGGGAACTCACCAAGACCTACGAGGAGGTCCGCCGGGGCGGGCTGGGTGTGCTCGCCCAGTGGGCGGCGGACGGGGTGCGCGGCGAGATCACCGTGGTGCTGGCGGGTGCGCCGCTGGCCGATCCACCGGCGCTCGTCGAGCTCGTTGGTGAGGTGACCGAACGCGTCGCCGCGGGGGAGCGGTTGAAGGACGCGGTCTCGGTGGTAGCCACCCAACACGGGATCTCCAAACGCGAGCTGTACCAGGCGGCTGTGGACAGCTCGTGAGTGCCTAAAAGAGTTGTTCCACAGTTTAGCGCGAAC
>CAXUFG010000021.1:14493-23076 GCA_964250265.1 uncultured Pseudonocardiaceae bacterium
ACCTGTGTAGTGACATGGTTACGCACTCACGAGCCAGCGTGGACTCGTCAGCATCGTAGACACAACGCGCTCGCCGTCAGCGCTGGTATGGAGGCTGGCCGAGACGAAGCCGGGTTGGTGCTGCATGACCTTCTCCGTCGCGGTGCGGAGCAGCTCAATCAGTTGGGCCGGTCACCATCACAGCATGGGGGATCAACAGTCCCGGGCGAGATCGAGTCATCTCCAGGGCCTGGTTGAGGTTGTCAGCAGATCAGGTGGGCTTGGCAATGACGAAGCCGGCTCGGCGGGCCTGGTCTTCGGCTGATCCAGATCCCGTGGCACCCCAGCCGGTGGCGTCGAAAAGGACGTCGGCGTCCTGGGCGGTCAAGGTAGTGCGAGCAGGTTCGCCGAGGGCCGCGACGGCGGCCTGGAAGTCGGCTCGCCGGGAGGCGAGTTCTGCTGAGCTGGAGGACACCGAGAGGCTGATAGCCAACCGGCTGCCCGCTGCTGCCGCGTCCCGCAGGCTCCGCAGCAGAGCGGCAAGAACGGCTCGTTCCAGGTAGACGGCGACACCCTCACACAAGATCAAGCTGGGCACGTGAGGGTTCAGACCAGCAGTCACCAGGCGCGGGCCGACCTCGTCGGTGGTGAAGTCGGCCGGTACGAAGGTGACGTGGCCGGCGTCGATGCCCAGACGGTCGATTCGCCGGCGCTTGTCCTGCTGGGTGCCAGGGAGATCAACTTCGAACCAGCGCACGCCGCGCTTGGCGTAGCGCAGGGACCGACCGTCGTATCCAGCGGCCGTGACCACCGCTTGCTGGACGCCCTCCTCCAGCGCCTCCACCACCAGCCGGTCGAAGAACGTGGTGCGAGCCGCCAGGTAGGCGGCCATCCGGCTGCCCGAGCCGACCGCTACCGTGGCGGCCACGTCGCGGGCCAGCCGTTCATCGGCCGATGGGTTCCCGTAGGCAGTTGGTACCCGATCGAAAGCTAGGCGGCAGCCAGCGACCCATTGCGCCGTTGCGGACACATCGCCGTGCCTCATCGGCGCGGCGCTCCGGACACGTCCGCCATGTGACCAGAGCCTGCCATGTCTGGCCAATCGCCAGCTAGGCGCTCAGGCGGAACGCAGCGCAAAAAGGTTCCAATAGACAGCCAGCGTGCGCCCACAACAGTCAATAGGTTCCACAAGGCAGGCGGCGGCCACATGCTCTGCTACGCGCTCACGAGCGTGCAGGAGACTGGGGGTATGAACGCAGAGCGGGGACCTCGGGGTGAATCGTCGGGTCCGAGCGCGGACGACCCGTACCGGTGGTTAGAGGACGTGACCGGCGAGCGGGCGCTGTCCTGGGTGCGGGAACGCAACGCGGAGGCGGTCGCGGAGCTGACCAGCGGGCCTCGGTTCGACGCGCTGCGCACGGAGATCCGCGAGGTGCTCGACTCAACCGACCGGATTCCGTACATCACCCGGCGCGGCGAGTACCGGTACAACTTCTGGCGGGACCGCGAGCACCCGCGCGGCCTGTGGCGGCGCACCACACTCGCGGAGTACGCCACGGAGCAGCCGGACTGGGAGATCCTGCTCGACATCGACGCGTTGGCCCGCGAGGAAAACGAGAACTGGGTGTATGACGGCGCGCAATGTTTGCGACCGGACTACCGGCGGGCGCTGATCTGGCTGTCCCGGGGCGGCGCGGACGCCGCGGTGATGCGCGAGTTCGACATCGAGCGCCGGCAATTCATCACCGACGGTTTCCAACTACCCGAGGCGAAATCCAGCGTGGGCTGGATTGATGCCGACAGTATCTACGTCGCCACCGATTTCGGTCCAGGAACCCTCACCAGCAGTGGGTACCCGCGCACCGTCCGCCAATGGCGACGCGGCACACCACTGGCCGAGGCAGAGCTGGTGTACGAGGGCAAGCCCGACGACATCAGCGTGTCCGCCCACCACGACAGCACCGAAGGTTTCGAGCGCGACTTCGTCCACCGGTCGATGGAGTTCTACCGCTCCGAGCGGAACCTGCGCGACGGTGACCAACTGCGCCGCGTCGAGGTGCCCGAGGACGCGATCGTCGGCGTGCGCCGGCAGTGGCTGCTGATCGAGCTGCGCAGCGAATGGACGGTCGGGGAGATCTACCCAGCGGGCTGCCTGCTGGCCGCCGACTTCGACAAGTTCATGGCCCGCGGTGCGGCAGGCGCGGGGCTACGGGTGCTGTTCACCCCCGACGAGCGCACCTCGCTGGCCGGCTACCGCTGGACCCGCCACCACCTGATCCTCGACGTGATGCGCGACGTGGTCAGCCACCTCTCGGTGCTGACACCGGCCGATGACTGGCAAGCCACACCCCTGACCGGTTCGCCGCCGCTGTGTACCGCGGGAGCGTGGGGCACTGACTCGCGCACCGATGACGAATACCTCCTCGACGTCGACGGTTTCCTGACCCCGTCCACCCTGGCCATCGGCACCATCGGCGCCGGCCCGCCCGTCGTGCTCAAGCAGGCACCGACCTTCTTCGACGCTACCGGTCTGGCCGTGCACCAGCACTTCGCGGTCTCCGACGACGGCACCCCGATCCCGTACTTCGTGGTGGCGCCCGACGACACCGTCGCACCGTCCGGTGGCTGGCCCACCCTGCTCTACGGCTACGGCGGATTCGAGATATCCCTGCAACCCGGCTACCGCGGTGGATTGGGCCGGGCCTGGCTGGCCCGCGGTGGCTGCTACGTCAGCGCCAACATCCGCGGTGGCGCGGAGTACGGGCCGCGCTGGCATTCCGCCGCGCTCAAGCACGACCGCCACCTGGTCTACGAGGACTTCGCCGCGGTGGCGCGGGATCTGGTCGCCCGCGGCCTCACCACCCCGTCTCGCCTGGGTGCCCAGGGGGGCAGCAACGGCGGGCTGCTCGTGGGAGTGATGCTCACCCATTACCCGGAGCTGTTCGGCGCCATCGTCGGTGCGGTCCCGCTGCTGGACATGCTGCGCTACCACCTGCTGCTGGCCGGCGCGTCCTGGATGGCCGAATACGGGGACCCCGACGATCCGGTCGACCGCGAGCACCTGCTGCACTTCTCCCCATACCACCAACTGCGTGCTGATAGCCGCTACCCCCCGACCCTGCTCACCACCTCCACCCGCGACGACCGCGTGCACCCCGGCCATGCCCGCAAGCTAGTGGCCCGGATGCGCGAGTACGGCCTGCCGATCACCTACTACGAGAACATCGAGGGCGGCCACGGTGGCGCGGCGGACAACGAGCAGGCCGCCTTCATGTCCGCGCTGGCCTACGAATTCCTCTGGCGCCACCTCGCTGGTACTTGACGTCTACCCGGGTCGTCGTCAAACTATCTGGGTACATGTTGTCCTGCCGGAAGGGGCCGTGATGCGCCTGCTCAATCCCGACAACAATTCCTACAGCGCATGAGGTTGCGACCGAATGTGGGACGACGACAGCGTTGACGTCCTCATCCAGCTTCGCCCCGCCAGCGCTGCCGATCACGACGCAATACGGCCCAACTACGTCCGGAGGGGGAGTTCCTCGGCCGGGTGTCCAAGGCTGTGCTGCTCGAATCGGCTCGAAATCTTGGACTGGCATGAGCGACATCGATGTCATCGCTCTGTACCAGGGAATCAAGCACCGCGCGCTGCGGCTGGAGACCCGGCAGCGATACGCAGTGCCTTGGGAAGACGAGGGGCTCGCGGCGTGGCGCCGGGGCGAGCCGGAACCGGTGACCCGGCAGAGGGAGAGCACGACAGAGACTCTGCGCTTGGCGACTGAGTCCGGCCGGCGGATTGGCCGGGTCCGGTTCGTGGAGCTGCCGTTCACCGAGTACACCCAGCACGAGTTCGAGGTTGGCTATCCGCGACTCGCCGAGGCCGGTGAGGAGATCCACGTCCTGGATCGGGCGGTGCACCCGGAGTTCGACCACGTCCGCGACGACTTCGTGGTCTTTGACGACACTTCCGTCATGTGGTACCGCTACACCGCTGAGGACATCCTGACCGGCTATGACTACACCGAGGAGCCCGACGTGGTCCGCGACTGCATGGCGCTGGCCGGAAAGGTGCGTGCCGCGGCGGTGCCCTATCGCGAGTTCCTAGCCCGCATGCCTTGAGCTCCGCGTTCGGCAAGCACACAGCCAGCCAGCGCAGGTTGGGCAGCCTCCTGCGTCGGCTGCGCAAGGCTGCTGGGCTGTCCGGACCTGTCCTGGCCGGTCAGCTTGGGATATCCCAGTCGCACCTCTCCCGGGTGGAGCTGGGGGAGGCCGTCGCCGCTGTCGGGCTGGTCGAGAACTGGATCCGGGAGACGGGTGCAAGCCAAGCGGACCGCGAGGTGGCCACCGGCTTAGCGGATGCGGTAGCGGCGCAATTTGTCACCTGGCGTGAAGCGGTCGCGAGCGGGCTGGCGAAACTGCAACGCGAGGTTCGCGACGCGGAGGCCGCCGCGACGATGGCGATCGCCTACGTGCCCGCGCTGATCCCGGGGCTGATGCAGACCGCCGAGTACGCCACTCATCTGGTCGCCGGAGACCACCCAGACCGCGATGATGTCGCTGAGGCAGTGGCGGCGCGTATGCAGCGCCAGGTCGTTCTCTACAGCCGGTCGAAGACACTGCGGTGGGTGATCAGCGAGGCCGGGCTGCGCTGGCGGGTTGCGCCGCCGGAGATCATGGCCGCCCAGCTCGACCGCCTCGCGGCGCTGGCGGTCGAGCCGCATCTCGACGTGCGAGTGCTGCCGTTCGAGCGCACCGGTCCTGTATGGCACGACCACGGCTTCACTATCTTTGCCGACCGGAACGACGGCGAGCCCGACCTAGTCCACCTGGAGCTGCTGACCGGACCGGCCAACATCACCGATCCTGCAGCCGTTGCGCAGTACCGCGCTGCCTATGAGCGGCTGGCTGACCTGGCACTGCGTGGCGCTGAGGCCCTGTCGCTGATCCACCGGGTCAGGTCCGAGCTGCTGTCGGGGCATTGATGCGGCACACCAGTCGCGATGTGACTCGGGGTGGGTGGGCTCTGTGATCCGGGAAGACCGTGAGCTCCTGGCCGAGTTGGCGCGGCTCAATACCGCGATGGCGTCACTGGCCATGCGAATGATGGACGGCAGCGCCAGCGCTGCGGAACAGCACGACTACGCGCAGCGTTTGATTGCGTCCGGAGAGCGGATGCGGGCGCGGGCCAATGAGACGGCGGTGGTGGTCGTCGAGGGTGAGGTTCCGGGAAACGGATCTCTTGTGTTTCCACCTCGAAAACGTGAGCCACATCGATGAGCTACGCCAAACACGACCTCCCCAATAGAAGGACACCGAGAATGACCGGCAGATCCGCAACCTCACCTGACGCGCAACTCGGATTGCGATAGACGGCTTCACCGAGAAGTTCGCTCCGGTAATGAGCCGCGAGGCCCTGCTGGGGAAGGTGCTGCGGCGCCGGCTGCTCTTGGTCCTTTGTCGGACTGGGCACGCTGGATGCGGTCGCTCAGCGGAGGGGTCGGGGGCAGATGTGGGTAAGGACGAACGGTGCCTCTACATCTGCCCGCAATGTAACGGCTCGCAGGTGATTGTGAAGTGGAAACGGGCTGATGTGGACGAGAAACAAGAGATAACGACGACGGAGCTGTGCCCCACGTGCGATGGCTCAGGGCAAATCCTGGGACCCTCGACATAGCCCCCGCCGCTGTCTCACACTGACCGCATGCCGCGCACTGCGATCCTCTACGCCCGGTCGAACCGTCGCGAGAACCTCGACCGGCAGGTACGGGAGCTGGAGGACTGGTGTGACCGCGCTGGTGTTGTGCCGATCAGCACGGTTGCCGAGGTCACGATCGGTGTCCGAGCGTCACGTCGGTGCAGGCAGGTCTTGACGGACGTCGCAGCTGGCCTCGCCGATCTTGTGTTGATCCGGGATGTTTCGCGCTTGTCTGAGGACGCTGCCCAGCTGGAGCAGATCATCAGCGAGCACCGGCACCGGCTCGCTATCAGCCGAGACGACCGGCACCACTGACGCCGGATCCGTTTGGAATCACCGCGGGACCGCTGGCGGCGGCGCCTTGAGCGGAGGCCGTCGCAGTGGGAACCACAGCTCATTTGTGCCCCCGTCGGTGTAGTCGACGGTGATCTCGCACCCGGGTTCGATGTCGCGGAGGGCCACGAAGTCAACGACATCCGCATCGAAGACCTTGCGGTACCGCGCGCTGGGCGAGGCGGAATGGTTGTAGAGGCTGCCGTAGCCAAGGGCGATCGCCGCCGCGTCCCTTTTCCAGCAAAAGTAGTAGTTGAATAGATGTGTGCCGTCCAGCAGGTGGCGCTCGGCGGCTGGGACGACTACCGCGGGGCACCGTTCGACGGTATCGCCCGCCGCGAAGGCTCGGGTGGCGAACACTCCGCGGCCGTGAATGTTTGAGGAGCGGATCTCCAGCCCGTCCATCGAGGACCCTCCCTGTTGTGTACGGCGGACTGCGGCACCGTTCGGGACCGGGGACGTGAGAGAATGGATCTTGTTCACATGTTGACTGCTCGGTAGAAGCAGGCGGGTTCACCCAGCATCCCCAGGTCGCCTTTCCGGCGGATCCTGTCCCGATGGTAGGGGGAGAGGTCGGCCACGTGCCCGACGTTGGTGAGCTCCAGCCCAGCGTGGGCGAACTGCTGCACGAGCAGGGCATCGGGCACGATCAGCTTGTCGTAGGCGTGGGCCTCGACCACGGGTTCGCCGGTCTGGGCGTCCCGTACCTCGGAGGTGCGGTGCAGAATCGATATCGCAGTTCCAGCGACCGGGCTGACCCGCCTGGTCCTGCGGTCGACGACCGCGATGTCCCCGGCATCACTCTGGTAGACCTCCGGCCACTCGGTGGCCCCATCCTCCGCGCCGGGGGCGTACCGGTCGCCCACATAGTCAAAGACCAGCACACCGCCCGGAGCCAGGGCCGCCGCCAGCGACTTGATGAACTCTGCGTGCCCCTCGAGGTCGGTGATGTCCCCCAGGCTGTTCCCACCCAGGAACGCGAACTGCACACCCTCGCCCGGCAGGAATTCACCGACAAAGCGGACGTCCCCGTGGTAGACACAGAGCCTGTCCCGCAACACTTCGGGCACGTTCCGCACCAATCCGCCCGTCAGGCTGGCCAGCGACAGATCCACGGCAATCAGATGCTCCACGCCGCGCTCCAACAAGGGCAGCGCGTGACGCAAAGTGCCTCGACCTCGGCTCTACTCAAGGCCGCATCGAAATGGATTTCTCCTTCAAGGCGCATCAGAGCCTCGTCGTCGTAATGCCTCCGCACCATGCGCAGCAGTTCCGGATCGGTCTGACCATCGCTGGCGACCATGTGCACGCTTAATCGTGAAGACTCCGCCGACACATCCCGCCCCTTCATCCGGACTCTCCGACAACCGCGCATGTATACAACACCCTCCTGCCCGCGCTGCGAGCCTGAGCAGCGAGACCTCGTGCAGTGTGATCACCACAGTCGAGATTCCCGAGGGTTCGAACATGAGGATCGCCCCACCCGGCGAGGACGGCTTGTGCTCGGTGCCCTTGGGGGCGACGAACGTGTCGCCCTTTTGACGCACGACCGTGGTCACCCTGCCCTGGGCATCGCGCAGGGCGATGTCGAAGCAGCCCTCGAGGACCAGGAAGAACTCGTCGGTGTCGTCGTGAACGTGCCAGAGGTGCTCGCCCTTGGTGTGCGCGATCCTGACGTCGTAGTCCCGGCGGCGGCCCACCGACACCATGTAGTACCGGGTGTGGGTCGGCCCGGTCGCAGTTAGGGTCGGGTCATGGAGTTGTTCCCGCCCCTGCCGCTGGATGCCTGGGCTGACACCAAGGAGACGTTGCATCGGTTCGCCCAGGTGGTCGGCAAGGTCCGGCTGGCCGCCAGCGTGCGGCGTAACCACTGGTGGAACGTGCCGTTCCACCTCACTGGACGGGGCATCACCACCCGCCCGATGGGCGGCGACCCGATCTTCACTATCGATTTCGACTTCGTGGCGCACCAGCTGCTGGTGTGCTCGATTACCGGTCAGGTGGTGTCGTTCCCGCTGATCGGGCAATCGGTGGCGTCGTTCTATCAACACCTGATGCAGGCGTTGGACGTGCTCGGCGTCGACGTGCGGGTTGCGCAGCCGCGCCCGTTCGACCTGCCGGATAAAGACAGACCATTTGCCCAGGACACTGAGCACGCGTCCTACGACCCGCGATGGGTCAGCCGGTACTGGCAGGTGCTCAGCCAGGTCAATCTCGTACTGGAGGAGTTCGCCAGCGGGTTCTCCGGCAAGATCAGCCCGGTGCACCATTTCTGGCACACGTTCGACCTCGCGGTCACCCGGTTCTCCGACCGCCGGATCGACCAACCGGCCAGCGTTGATCCGGTCACCCGGGAGGCTTACTCCCGGGAGGTCATCAGCTTCGGGCTCTGGTTCGGCGATAAGCTCTTCCCGGCGCCGGGGTTCTACTCCTACACCGCGCCGGAACCGGCCGGGTTGGTCGAGGAGCCGCTGCAGCCGGCGGTCGCGCGCTGGGTCGAGCAGCGGGGCAGCCACCTGGCCGTCCTGGCCTACGACGACGGCCGGGGGCCCGCCGCCCCCAAAGCCCTGGGGGGGGAG
>CAXUFG010000021.1:23086-36341 GCA_964250265.1 uncultured Pseudonocardiaceae bacterium
GCTGCGATCTCTCCGAACCCCCCTACCCGGGGGGCGCTCGGACGGCCGCCTCCGACGCCCAGCACCAGAGATTCCTCGGCGGAGTGACCGATCCAGTGGCTTGATCCCACCTCAACTCACTGACGTGCTCGCCCCTGGTGGTGGGGATGCCGCAGAGGCAGTGACCCGGCATCGGGCGCCCCGACCGGGTGGATGCTGGTCGCCTGGGGAGCGTCGGCGAGCGCTTGAATTTTGATTAGATGCTTGTCAAGATAGAAATATGTCGAAACAGGCGGAGCTCCCGGTGGGGTGCGGTTCACCGATGACCCGCGAGCCGCTGCCGATCGACGAGGCCGAGCAGCTCGCGCGGATGTTCAAGGCCCTCGGTGACCCGATCAGGCTGCGGCTGCTCAGCATGATCGCCAGTCACGAGGGGGGTGAGGCCTGCGTGTGCGAGCTGACCGGTGGCGGGTTCACGGTGACCGGTCCGACGATCAGCCACCACCTCAAGGTGTTACGCGAGGCCGGCCTGATCGATGGCGAGCGCCGCGGTACGTGGATCTACTACCGCGCGCTGCCGCAGGCATTGGGTGCTCTGGCGGCGGTACTCCAGGCCGAGCGGTCCGACCGGGTGACGGTGTGAGCGTGCGCTCGCATCACCAGCTCCCATCGCCGCATCTGGCCCGGCGGCTGGTCGCCGAGTTGGTCGGTACCGGGCTGCTGGTCGCCGTGGTGGTCGGCTCGGGCATCGCCGCGCAGAAGCTGTCCCCGAACCAGACCGGGCTGCAGCTGCTGGAGAACTCCACCGCCACCGTTTTCGGGCTCGGGGTATTGATCTTGCTGTTCGGCCCGGTTTCCGGTGCCCACTTCAACCCAGTCGTCTCCGCCGCCGACTGGGTACTCGGCCGCCGCGCCGGCACCGGACTGCGTGGCCGCGAGGTCGCCAGCTACATCGCGGCGCAGGTGATCGGCGGGATCGCTGGTGCGGTACTGGCCAATGCCATGTTCGATCTCCCCCCGCTGCAGACCGCCACCACTGCCCGGGCCAGCTCGGGACTGTGGCTTGGCGAAGTTGTCGCGACCAGTGGGCTGATCGCCGTCATCTTCGCGCTGGCTCGCACCGGACGTGCCGCTCTGTCCGCGGCCACCGTGGGCTGTTATATCGGCGCCGCTTACTGGTTCACCTCCTCCACCTCTTTCGCCAACCCCGCCGTGACCGCGGGACGGATGTTCAGCGACACCTTCGCCGGTATTGCTCCCGCCTCCGCCCCCGGATTCATCCTCGCGCAGCTGGTCGGTGGGCTGCTCGGGATCGGCCTGGTCCTCGTGCTGTACCCCGTTGCCGGCCGCGCCGCCGGCGATGTCATCACCCCACCCGCCGGAACGCTGTCCCGGACAGGTGTGACGTGACCGACACCCCCGAGGTCCTATTCGTGTGCGTGCACAACGCAGGTCGTTCCCAGATGGCCGCCGCCCTGCTCGACCACCACGCCCGAGGCCGCGTGCACGTCCGTTCCGCAGGCTCCGCGCCCGCCAGCGAGATCAACCCCGCCGTGCGCGCCGCGATGGCCGAACTCGGGCTCGACCTGTCCAAGGAATTCCCCAAGTGGCTGACCGATGACACCGTGCGCGCCGCGGATGTCGTCATCACCATGGGATGCGGAGACGCCTGCCCCGTCTATCCGGGTAAGCGCTACCTCGACTGGAGCTTGCCTGACCCCGCCGGCCAGCCCCTCGAGATCGTCCGCGGCATCCGCGATCAGATCGACGCCCGCGTCCGCGACCTGCTCGTCGAAATCGGTGCCGCACCCGGCTGAGCTCCTGTTTAACCGCCGGCCGCCGGGTGCCCGCTCACCGCAACGCAAATCACCTGGTGCCGGGGTTAGCGGTCGCGGTGTACTAGTGGGCGTGGCGCCCACTGCCCCCACGGTGGCAATGGTTGGCCGGAACGTCGAGCTGGCGACGGCCCGGCGGGTTCTGGACGCGTCCTTGGCCGGCGAGGGCGGTTTGCTGCTGGTCACCGGTGAGGCGGGGATCGGCAAATCGCGGCTGCTGGCGGCCCTCGCTGCGCTGGCCCGGTCGGCCGGGTGCGCGGTGCTGACCGGGCGGGCGGTACCCGGGGGCGGCACCTACCGCGCCGTCACCGAGGCCGTGGCAGCTCACCTGCGGCAGGCCCGGCTTGACGAGTCCGTTGAGCTCCGACCATTCCGGGCGGCGCTGGGCCGCCTGGCGCCGGGCTGGGCTTCGGACCAGAGCGAGAGGGTCGCAGGCGCGGAGGCTGGGCCGGACCCGGTCGTCGTGCTGGGCGAGGGGCTGCTGCGACTGTTGATCACCGCGGGCGGCTCCGCTGGATGCCTGCTGCTTCTCGAGGATCTGCATTGGGCGGACGCGGACACCCTCGCGCTGGTCAGCTACCTCGCCGGGGCGGCGCAGTCCTGCCCCGTGCTGCTCGCCGTATCCGCACGCGACGACCAACTGGCCGCACCGCCCGGTGCTTGCGTGGCGGACGCCCTGAGCGGGTCGGTCGGGGTAACCGGGCTGCGGCTGAATCGGCTGGACGACGATGAGGTCACGGTTCTCGCGGCCCACTGCGCGGGTGGGCAGGCGGTGTCTCCGGAGGTGATGGAAGTCCTGCTCGCCAAGGCCGAGGGATTGCCGATCCTGGTCGAGGAACTGCTCGCCGGGCTGCTCGACCCGGGCTCCGAGAGCGCGTCGCCGATCCCTCCGACGCTGGCCGGGTTGGTCGCCCGCCGCACCGCGAGCCTGGATGAGGCCGCCCGCCTGGTCCTGCAGGCCGCCGCCGTCCTCGGCGCCGAGCCCGACTGGACCCTACTGACCAGGGTGACCGGGCTGGACGAGCCGGCTGTCCTGCGCGCGCTGCGGGCTGCTACCAGCGCCGGACTTCTCGTCGCGGACGGACCGCGGCTGCGGTGGCGGCACGCGCTCACCCGCGACGCTGTTATGGCCACCCTCCTGCCGCCTGAGCAGGCCGTTCTCGCTCGGCGAGCCGCAGCGGAGGTGAGTAGCCGGGGCGGTCCGCACGATGAGGCGCTCGAGGCCGAGCTGCTCGCGCTGGCCGGCGACGCCGGTGGCTCCGCGGCGGTCTTTCTGCGGCTGGCGCGTGGCGACATGGCTCGCGGCGCTCTGCGCAGCGCCGCAGACCTCATCGCCCGCGCGGCCGCCACCGGAGCTATCCCGGCGCAGGTGGCGATCGACCGGGCCCACTTGCTGACCCTGCTCGGCCGAGGGGCGGAGGCGTTGGAGATCGGTGCCGCGGCATTGCCGAAGGTGACCGGGGACGAGCACGCCGAGCTGTGCTTGCAGCTGGCCCGTGCGGCGGTGTCCTGCGGCCGGTGGGAGGAGGCGCAGCGCTACGTCGAGCGGGCGGGGCGGCCGGCGGACCCCCGTTCACCGGTGCTCGCCGCGGAGGCGGCCTACGGCGCAGGTGACCCGGACCGCGCGGCCGTTCTCGCGCGGACGGCGGCCGAGGTGGCCGACCGTGCCGGTCGGCCGGAGGCGCTCTGTGCCGCCCTGGTGATCGACGGCCGGTGCGAGATCCGCGGCGACCAGCAGCGGGCAGCGGCGACGCTGCGCCGCGCCGCCCAGTGCGCCGCCGAGCACGGCCTGGCGATCTGGCGGATCGAGGCGCTGTGCGCCTTAGGGCTGCTGGAGGCCTATCAGCAGGGGGCGCCGGTGCTCCTCGGCGAGGCGCGCGAGCTGGCGGTGGACGCCGGCCTGCTGGGCCTGGCCCTGTCGATCGAGGTGATCCTAGCCGAATGGGTGCTGGCCATCGAGGGCCCGCGCGCCGCGGAACCGATGTCCCGGCGCACCGCGGAGGAGGCCGGCCGGTTAGGGCTGTCTGCGTTGCAGGGGCTCTCGGAGGTGACCGCTGCGGTAGGCCGGGCGGTTGCCGGAGACCTCGACGGCACGGAGGCACTGCTCGACATCGCGACCGCGCGCGCGCACGTCTCGGTGGAGGTCACCGCGATGGCAGCGGGTGCGCGGGCGCTGCCGCACCTGCTGGCCCGCGATCTGCTGCGGGCCGACGCGCTGCTGGACGGTGGGATGGCGGTCCTGCGCGGCCACGCCTCGGCCGCACCGATCGCATACTGGGGGCTGTGGGCGCTGCTGCGCATGGTCGTTGGTGCCGATGGGCAGGCGGCAGAGTTCCTGCGCGCCGCGCCGGTCGGGCTGGTCGCCGTCAACCGTGCCGCGCTGGGCTACGCCGATGCCGTGGCCGCCGGCCGCGCCGGACAGGGCGGCGTCGCCGCCGAGCTGCTCGCCACCGCTGACGAGCTGCTCGCCGGGGAGCACTGGTGGCGCCGGCGGTTGCGGCTGCTTGTCCTGGAGTGCGCGGTGGCCGACGGCTGGGGCGATCCGGTGCCTGCACTGCGCGCCGACCTCACCGCCTTCGAGCGCGACGGCGACCACCTGCTGGCCCGCACCTGCCGAGATCTGCTGCGGCAGGCCGGCGCCCCGACCCGGCGGGGCCGCGGCAGCACCCCCGTCCCAGCTGCCATGCGGGCTCTCGGGGTGACGAGCCGGGAGATGGACGTGCTGGAGCTCGTCGCCAATGGCTTGTCGAACGCCGAGGTCGGACGCCGGCTGTTCGTCTCGCCGCGCACCGTTGAGACCCACGTCGCCAGCCTGCTGGCCAAAACCGGCGCGGCGAACCGCGCCGGGCTGCGCGCCGTAGCGCGCTCGGGGCCACAACTCCCTGCGTAGCCGGGTCCGGACGCAAACTCAGTGGCGTCGACGGATCCGCGGAGCGCTTGACGGGCGCACGGTATCAACAGCCCAGATAAGGGCCTCTTATCCGCCACGGCTGTACCAGGCCCCCAGTGAAGGAGCTCCCCATGCGATCCCACCCGACCACCTGCGACGTCCTGGTCGTCGGCGCCGGGCCGGCCGGTCTGACCATCGGGACCGCACTCGCCCGCCACGGCGTTGACGTCCTGGTCATCGAGCGGCACGAGGGCACGTCCCCGTTCGCCAAAGCCAACGGCGTGAGCACCCGCACGATGGAGCTGCTCCGTATCTGGGGCATCGAGCAGCAGGTCCGGGCGGGCGCCATCCAGATACGGCCAGGCCTCGCGGTGTCCAGCACCCTGGCCGACCCGGCCCGCAACCCCGATATGCCCTCCGGCTACCCGACCGACGAGGAAGCGCTGGCCGTCAGCCCCACCAGACCCTGCTACTGCGCGCAGGACCACCTCGAGCCCGTTCTGCTGGAGCATCTGCGGGCCCGCGGTGGCCGCATCCGGTTCCGCACCGAGCTGACCGGATTTGCAACCGACGGCACCGGCGTGCACGCCGAGCTGCGCGAGCGCCCATCGGGGCGTACCGAGCGGGTGCAGGCCCGGTACCTGATCGGCGCGGACGGGCCGCGCAGCACCGTGCGAACAGGCCTGGGCATCGATATTGAGGACTTGGGCACGATCGGCGAGTTCGTCGCGGTGAGCTTTCGAGCGGACCTCACCCGCCGATTGCCCCACCGCCCACGCTTGCTCAACGCCGTCGAGGTCGCAGGCGCCGAGGGCTTGTTCGTGCCCAACAGCACCGATGACCGGTGGTTTTACGCCCGCGAGTGGCACCCCGAACGCGGTGAGACGATCGAGGACTGGACTCCCCAACGGTGCATCGAACTGTTGCGGACCGGCACCGGGCTACCCGACTTGCAGCCTGAGATTCTCGCGGTGATGCCCTTCGTGATGGCCGGCCACGTCGCCACCGCGTTCCGCGCCGGGCGGGCGTTCCTCGTCGGCGACGCCGCGCACCGGACCACGCCGGTCGGTGGCATCGGCATGAACACCGCAATTCACGGCGCGCACAACCTGGGCTGGAAGCTCGCCTGGGTGCTTCGCGGCTGGGCGGGCGAGGCACTGCTCGACAGCTACGAAGCCGAGCGCCGCCCGATCAGCACCGAGAACGTGCTGCGCTCGCTGGGGAAGGGCCCCACCATCAAAGGCAACAACCTGGCCTGGGACATCGGCGCCCGATACACCTCGGCAGTGATCGACTCCGGGATCGGGAACGGAGAACGCGCTCCGCATGTATGGGTGCGGTACGGCGGGTCCCGGATTTCGACGCTTGACCTCTTCGATGGCCGTCTCACCGTGCTCACCGGGCCACGGGGCGGACCGTGGCGCCGAGCGGCCACCGAGCTCGCCGCAGGCGGGCTGCCGATCGCGGCGCTGTCCGCAGGCCGCGAGCTGCGCGACGAGGACGGCTCGTTCGCCCGTCACTACCATCTGGGCGACACGGGTGCGGCGCTCATCCGCCCCGACGGGTACCTCGCCTGGCGCCGTCCCGGGCCAGCCAGCGACGCGCGGACGGCGCTGGGGTCGGCCGCCGGGCTCGCCCTGGGCCGGACACTCGGGGTGCCCGTCCCCCTGCGCCAGGCCGGCTGATCAGCCCGTCCACAATAACTATCACGCAGGCTCAAGCGGGTGGCGTACCCGTAGTCCGGGATAACGCGCGAAACCTCGATCCGCGGTGATCCACTCCGACCCGGACTCGATCGCCAGAGCCGCCAGGTAAGCGTCCGGCACCAGGTTGCCGCGAACGCCTGCCTTGTCACCCAGCTCGATGAAGATCTGCCAGTGGCGAGGCCCCGGAGCGACACGCACCGCGCTCGGCGCGGACCTCACAGCGTCCGCGAAGTCTCTGGCCTGATGCCAGGTACTGGGTGGGTCGAAAACCCGCGGGTTGGTCACGATGCGCAGCACGCTGCTCAGCACGAAGTCCGACACGCCGAACGCCTCATCTCCGTTCATGGCCTCCTCCATCCAGGTCCGGTACTCGTCGTGCCGGTCGGCGCCTTCCTTATGGGCATATACCAGGACGTTGGCGTCGCAGAGGATCACCGGCTGCTGTCCATCAGGTCGAGCAGCCCGGCGTTGTCGTCGAGATTCACGCCCGGCCGTGGGCGCCCCGGGGCAGTGGGCACTGTCGCCCGCTGACGGGTCGGTGCGTTGCGTGAGGTGAGCGCTTGGCGGAGTGCGTCCTCGATCACCTGGCTCAGCGTCCGCCCGCTGCGCGCGGCACTGATCTTCGCTTGCACCACGAGCTCGTCGTCAAGCTGGAGAGTCGTTCTCATGCAGATAAGCATACATGTGGAGCAGATATATGCGCGCACCACTCTCGACACTTATCCCGTACGATGTACGGTAATCCTGTCTCTGCTGAGGAGTGCTGATGAAGATCTCATCGTCCGCGGTGTCGCTCAACGTCGAGGATGTTGCGGCATCCAGCGCGTTTCTGGTCAAGCATTTCGGGTTCCAGGAGGACATGGCAGCCGACGGGTTCGCGTCGCTGAGTAGGCGGGACGCGGGGATGAACATCGTGTTCCTCCGTCGCGGCCTGCCGACACTGCCCGCCGACCAGCGTGATGATCACGCGGCCGGTCTCATCCTCGCGTTCGTCGTCGACGATCTGGAAGGGGAATTGGCGCGGTTGCAGGGCGAAGGTGTGATCATCACCATGCCGCTCACCGAGGAGGAGTGGGGCGAGCGCGCCTTCCAGGTGCGCGATCCCAACGGGGTCATCGTCCAACTCGTCGACTGGAATGCAAGTCAGGAACGCCGTGATGGATGAGGTAGTTCTCCAGGTCAAAGCGGCGGGTTAAGCGGCTAAGGCGGGCGGCGGCCCAGGGCCAGACGGTGGTGTTGCGGCCGGTGTCGTCCAGGAACCAGCTGTGGCAGCCGCCCTGCACCCACACCGTGCGGGCCATCCGGGCCTGTACCTGACGCACGAAGCTCTCCTGTACCCGCGGCTGAACCTCCACCGACGCCACCTGATCAACCTGCATCACCCGCAGCGCGTCGAGCACGTAGTGGACCTGGCTTTCGATCCCGAGCAGCACCGAGTTGTGCGCCAATGCGCTGTTCGGACCGGCGAGCAGGAACAGGTTGGGGAACCCCGCGACAGTGGTGCCCAGATACGCCTGGGCGCCTGGCCGGCACCAATCGTGAGCGAGCAACCGTCCGTCACGGCCGCGGATGCGTTGCGCCATCGGCATCTCGGCGGCGCGGAACCCGGTGCCGAAGATGAGGGCGTCCACCCCGCGCTCGGTGCCGTCGGCGGTGACCACGGATCGTTCCCGCACCTCATGGATCGCCTCGGTGACCAGCTCGACGTGTTCGCGGCTCAACGCGGGGTAGAAGGTGCTCGAGCGCAGTACCCGCTTGCAGCCCATGGTGTAGGCCGGCGTCAGCTCGGCACGCAGGGCTGGCTTCGGGACCTGGCGCCGTAGGTGCAGCCTGGCGAGGAGGCTGACCGCCCGCATGATCCCGGGATGGGTGAAGCCGATCAACGCGCATTCCCTTCCCCAGTGCAGCGTGACCCGCGACGCATGCTGCAGCCAGGGGAATCTCCGCAACGCCCGGCGCTCGATGGGGCCGCGCACCCGGTTGCGTTGCGGCAACACCCATGCCGCGGTGCGCTGGAAGATGTGCAAGGCGGCGACCCGGTCAGCGATCGCGGGGACCACCTGCACGACGGAGGCACCGGTGCCGATCACCGCGACCCTGGACCCGGTCAGGTCCAGCGAGTGATTCCATCGTGAGGTATGGAAGGTCGCCCCGGTGAAGCGCTCAAGGCCGGGCAGCGGAGGTAGCGCGGGTTCGCTGAGTTGGCCCGTTGCCGACACCAGCACCGTCGCGGTGAACTCGCCACCGGAGGTCTCGATGGACCACTGCTCGCGGCTGGCATCCCAGCTCGCCTCCAGCACGTCATGGCGCAGCCTCAGGTGGCCCCGCAGCCCGAAGCGGTGCACGCAGGCCCGCAGGTACTGGTGGATTTCCTGCTGTGAAGAGAAGCTACTGGTCCAGTCCGGGTTGGCCGCGAAGGAGAAGGAGTACAACGTGGAGGGCACATCACAGGCGCAACCCGGGTAGGTGTTGTCCCGCCAGGCGCCACCGATGTCGTCGGCTCGTTCCAGCACCACGAAGTCATCGATGCCTCGGCGTTTGAGCTGAATCGCCATGGCCAGCCCGGCGAATCCGGAGCCGATGATCGCCACCCGGACGTGCGGCGGGTAGTCCATCCGCAGCGTCCTCATTTCGAACTGATCGGTTCTCGGCATGCTCCTTCACGGTAGCTGCTTGGTCGTGGTCAGGCGTTTTCCCTCTGGAAGGTACGGACGCCGAAACTCACCGCGACGATGGAGAGACCCACTGCGGCGAGTACGCCGAGCAGGACGGTGGTGCCGCCGAGATCGCCCACGAAGGCAGCTCGGGTGGCGTCCACGACATAGACGAAGGGATTGAACCGCGACACGATGAACAGCCACACCGGCGCCAGCGACATCGGCAGCAGGATGCCGGACAACAACAGCACCGGCACGATGATCGAGCTCTGCACCGGCGCGAACGCGTCCTCGTTCTTGAGCCGCAGCGCCAGCCCGTAGGAGGCCGCGCTCATCGCCAGCCCGAGTATCGCGACCAGCACCAAGCTCAGTAGTGCCCCACCGAGAGGCGTGCGCAGCCCGAAGGGCACCGCCAGCGCCATGAGCAGCGCGCCCTGCACCGTGAGCAGCACGACATCTCGCAGGGAGCGCCCGAGCAGCAGCGCTGAGCGGCTCACCGGGGTCACCCGCATCCGTTCGATCACGCCGCTGCGGTACTCCGCGATCAGCGAGAAGCCGACGAAGGCGGTGCCGAACAGGGCCAGCTGCACGAGAAGCGCAGGCACCATGATCTGCCATTCATCACCCGGTGGAAACCCTGGTGCGCCCACCAGGGAGCCCAACAGCGGGACGAACAAAGCCAGATAAAGCACTGGTTGGGACAGGCCGATGACCACCCACGCCGGGTTGCGCAGCGACTGCGTCATCGCCCGCTGGAAGATCAACCAGGTATCTCTCGCGATCTGCACGCCTGCGCCTGCCGTTCAGATCACCGGCAGGGCCGGCTCGGGGTGCTGGACCGCTTCGGCTGCACCGCTTTCCGCGTCCCGCAGGCTGCGCCCGGTGAGGGTGAGGAATACGTCGTCCAACGTCGGCCGGTGGACCTCGATGGATTCCAGCGCGATACCGGCGGTATCCAGCTGGCGAAGCAGCACCGGTAGCGCCGTGCTGGCGCGAGGAACACGGAAACGCACGGTGGCGCTCTCGACGGCGAGCCCGGTGGCGCCGGGCAGTGCCTCGGCGAGCTGCGCGGTGTGAGCGGGCGCGTCGGTGGCCAGCTCGACGGTGTCACCCGCGAGGGTCCGTTTGAGCTCGTCGGGGCTGCCCTCGGCGACGATGCGACCGTTGTCGATCACCAGGATCCGGTCGCACAGCGCATCGGCCTCATCGAGGTAATGCGTGGTGAGGAACAGTGTGATGCCATGTTCAGCGTGCAGTGCGCGGATGTGCTGCCACAGGTTGGCCCGGCTCTGCGGATCCAGGCCCGTGGTCGGCTCGTCCATGAACAACAGCCCCGGCACGTGCATCAGGCCCATCGCGATGTCCAACCGGCGGCGCTGCCCACCGGAGAGCGTCCCAGCCAGGCGGCGCTCAGTGCCGACCAGCTCGAGCTGGCCGAGCAGTTCCCGGGCCCGGATGCAGGCCTGCTGCGCAGGCATGCCGTAGAGGCGTCCCTGGAGGACCAGTTCATCGAGGACCGGGCAGTCTGGACCGGCGCCACCGGCCTGCCCGACGTAGCCGATCCGGCGACGCACTCCCACTGGGTCGGTGAGTAGGTCGCAGCCGGCGACCGTGGCGGTGCCTGCTGTGGGGGAGAGCAGTGTGGTGAGCATCCGTAGCGTCGTCGTCTTACCAGCGCCGTTGGGACCCAGGAAGCCGACCAGCTCACCGGGCGCCACGTCGATGTCCACCCCACGAACGGCCTCGACGGTGCCGCGCCGGGTGCGGAAGCTGCGCGCCAGGCCGCTGGCGTGGATCACAAGGTTCTCCTCAACGTTAATTATTCACACTTGACGGAGAGGATGCGCCGGAAGCTGTTCCCAGGCCTGCGTGCAGGGGCAGCGTGTAGCTCGACACCGTCCACAGCGACTCGCGCAGCAATGTCACGAACTCCCTCTCACCATCGGTGGTGAGCTCATAGGTGGTGCGCTCCGGCCGGGACCCGCGGCGGCAGCTGAGTCGAGGACACGCCGCTCAGGGTAACGTTCCATTCGACGCAGTAGCGTCGAGAACACGCTGGTCAGAGCCCATGTCACGAGCCCTAATGTTCCAAGGATGTTCCATGAGATGCACGTTACATTGTACCCATGAGGGCGGTCCTGCTTGAGGTTCCCGAGGCCATGCTCGCTGAACGCCGTCGGCTGGGACTCGACGGGCGTGACGAGATGTGGAATAAGGTCCTGCACATGGTGCCGCCGCCCGGGGGTCCGCATCAGCGGTTGGGATCGCAGCTGTTCCTGGTCCTCGCACCGTTGGCGGAGCGCCACGGATTGGTGCCTTCCTACGAGACCGGCCTGTTCCGTGGTGACGAGGACTACCGGGTGCCCGACCAACTCTACTGCCGTCCCGAGCACCAGTCCGAGCGCGGCGCGGAGGGGGCGGAGCTTGTGGTCGAGATCCGGTCCAAGGATGACGAGACCTACAAGAAGATCGGTTTCTATGCCGCACTCGGCGTGCGTGAGATGCTGATCGTGCACCCCGAGGATCGTCGGGTGGAGCTGCTGCGCGCTGTCGGTGACCGGCTGCTTCCCGTTACCGCCGACGCCGATGGTGGCGTACGGTCCGACGTCCTGGGTGCGCAGTTCGCCACCGTCGACCGTCGGCTGCAGATCATCTGGCAGGGCGGCGTGGCCGACGTATGATCAGCTTCTCCGAAAGTTGCGCGGAACTCCAGTCACGCCGTCGCCGGCGTGTCTGTTTCCCCTGTTGGAGCACGTTCCCGAAGGCAGCGTGATGACCGCCGCGCCCTGGCCCGATCACCGGCTCACCGTCGCCGAGTGGGATGCTCTCCCGCAGGACACGTCGCGCTGTTACGAGCTGGTCGAAGGGGTCTTGCTGGTCGTTCCCAGGCCGGCGCCATTGCACCAGCGGGCCATGTTGCAGCTATGCCACCAGATCGAGCCCCAGCTGCCGGCTGAGCTGACGGTGCTGCCCGATGTGGAGGTCCTGGTGAGGGCTGGGGAGCCGCCGACGGTGCGGGCTCCCGACGTCATCATCACCCGCAAGGACCGCCTGGTCGCGAATCCCCCCCGCCTAGAGGCTGCCGACGTCCTGGTCGCCGTTGAGATCATCTCGCCGGGCACTCGCACCACCGACCGGGTGACCAAATGGTCCGAATACGCCGACGCCGGCATCCCGGGCTACTGGATCGTGGACCTCGACAAGTCCGTCGCCCTTACCGCCTACACCCTGGTCGACGGGAACTACGAGCACGTCGCCGGAGGAAACGCCTGCACCGTGACCATCCCCAGCCCAGTCTGCATCATCCTCACCCTGGACGCGCTGATCACTTGGTGAGCAGCTCCACCTGGCGGGGCAGCGCCGGAGGGTCGTGCTGGGCCACATAGGCTAGGTGCATGAATGCACCCGTGCTCACCGCGGTGGCCTGGCCCTACGCCAACGGGCCGCGGCACATCGGCCACGTCTCCGGTTTCGGTGTCCCGTCGGACATCTTCGCGCGTTACCAGCGGATGGCCGGCAATCGGGTGCTGATGGTCTCGGGAACCGATGAGAACGGCACGCCGATCCAGGTGCAGGCCGACGCCGAGGGCGTTACCCCCCGGCAGCTTGCCGACAAGTACAACCGGCTGATCGTCGGAGATCTGCAGGGTCTGGGCTTGTCGTATGACCTGTTCACCCGGACTACCACGGCCAACCACCACCGGGTGGTGCAGGAGCTGTTCGGTGCGCTCCACCGCAACGGCTACGTGCTCACGCGCAGCGCGCTCGGCGCGATCAGCCCGTCCACTGGGCGGACCCTGCCCGACCGCTACATCGAGGGCACCTGCCCGATCTGCGGTTATGAGAGCGCACGGGGCGACCAGTGCGACAACTGCGGCAACCAGCTCGACCCAGCCGACCTGATCAACCCGCGGTCCCGGATCAACGGCGAGACCCCGAAGTTCGTGCAGACCGAGCACCTGTTTCTCGACCTGCCCGCGTTCACCAAGGCGCTCGGGGGGTGGCTGTCCACCCGCACCGAGTGGCGGCCCAATGTGCTCAACTTCTCGCTGAACCTGCTCGACGACCTGCGCCCGCGCCCGATCACCCGGGACCTCGACTGGGGGGTGCGGGTTCCGCTGGACGGTTGGCGCGACGCCCCGATGAAGCGGTTCTACGTCTGGTTCGACGCCGTGATCGGGTACCTGT
>CAXUFG010000022.1:0-35701 GCA_964250265.1 uncultured Pseudonocardiaceae bacterium
GACGTAGTACTCCGCGATCCGCAGGTCGGTCTTGGCCAGCGTCATCTCGACGTTTCCGAGCAGGTTGGTGAAGAACGCCCAGTCGTGCATCTCCTCCAGCGCCTCACCCAGCCCGGCATCACGGGCCGCCTGCAAACCGCTGCCCAGGCCGTACCAGCCGGGCACGACCATCCGGGTCTGGGTCCATCCGAACACCCACGGGATCGCCCGAAGCCCCTCCAGTGTGGTCTTTCCGTTGCCCGGCCGCCGCATCGGGCGGGACCCGACATTGAGCCAGCGCAGCTCGTCCACCGGAGTAGCCGCAGAGAAGAACTCGCTGAGCCCCGGAAGGCCCACGAAGTCCCGATAGGCCGCGTGGGCTGCCGAGCTGACCACGTCCATTGCCTCATCCCAGCAGGCCAGCACCTCCGCGGGCACCCGCGAGGTCTGGTGCAGCAGGGTGGCCTCCAGCACCGCGGCCAGCAGGATCTCCAGCTGGTGGTGAGCCAGTGCGCTCAGCGAGTACCGGTCGGAGATGACCTCGCCCTGCTCGGTCACCTTCAGCGTCGCGTCGACCGTGCCGTAAGGGGAGGCTGCCACGGCCTCCCCCGCTGGCCCGCCGCCTCGGCCAACCGAGCCGCCGCGGCCGTGGAACAGACGCAGCCGTACTCCGTGCGCGGCAGCGGTGTCGCGAAGCTGGCGCTGTGCCCGTTGGATGACCCAGTGAGAGGTGGTGATCCCGGCGTCCTTGTTGGAGTCTGAGTAGCCGAGCATCACCTCTTGCAGGTCTCCCCGGGCGGCCACCAGCTGCCGGTAGGAGGGATCCCGCAGCATCTCATCGAGCAGCGCTCCGGCGCAGCTCAGCTCGGTGGCCGTCTCGAACAGCGGTACGAGATCCACCCTGGAGGTGCACTCCTTCCCCGATGGTGCCACCGCGATCAGTCCCGCTTCGCGCGCCAGTACCGCGGCGGCCAGCAGGTCGTCCACGCCCTTGGTCATCGAGACGATGTAGGTGCTGGCTGCGAGCTCGCCGAAGGTCTGTTGGGCGATGCGGATCGTGTCGAAAACCGCGAGCACGTCCGAGGCCGCTGCGGGCAGCTCTGCGGAGCGAGCAGTCAATGGCCGCCGTCCGGCCAGCTCGCCGGACAGCAGCGCCGCCCGCTGCCTGCGGTCGAGCGCAAGGTAGGGCACGGCAAGCTCATCGAGCGGGTCATAGAGGGCGGCGAGGGCGGCGTGGTGCTGCTCGGCGTGCTCACGCACGTCGAGGGCCGCGAGGTGCAGTCCCAGCGCTCGGGCGCATCGCAGCGTCCTGGCGAGGGTGCCCTCGGCGATGCGTTCCCCGAGATGCCCGCGCAGTGAGGCGTCCATCATCTCCAGGTCGGCGAGGTAGGACTCCGCACCCAGGTAGTCCCGTCCCGGGTGGTGCGCGAGACCGTCGCGGATCCGCAGCTGAGTGCGGGTCAGGCGGGCGTGGATGTAGGCGCACTTCAGCCGGTACGGCTGCTCAGCGTTGAGCCGGATGTAGCGGTCATAGACCTCGGGCAGCTGACGCCGGTCGCTGGCAAGGCTGCAGCGAAGCCCCTCGGAGACGCCGACCACTCGGGTGGACACGCTCAGCTCCTGGACGAGCTGCTCCATCAGCGCCAGCTGGATGTTCAACGCTCGATCCGCATACAAGCCCAAGACATCGAGGGTGACCTGCGGTGAGACGTTGGGGTTGCCGTCCCGGTCGCCTCCCACCCAGCAGCCGAGCACCACCGGACGGGAGCGTGGGGGCAGCACGAACCCGGCCCGGGCGAGCTCGTCCTCGAGGTCCTCCAGCAGCTCCGGCACCGCGCAGGTTCCGAGTTGCTCGAGGTAGTAGGTGACCGCGCGAGCCTCGTCCAGAACCGTTGGCTGGCCAGGTCGGATCTCGTCGGTCTGCCACAGCAGGTCGACCAGCCGCGCGAGCCGGCGTTGCACCTGCTCCTCGGGCAGGCCTTGGTCGAGGACGTCGGCCACCCGGCGCAGGATGCCCTGCACTGACGCGCGGGATGCCTCGGTGGGGTGAGCGGTGAACACCGGCCGCAGCTGTATCCGAGCTAGCACGGCTTCCACCGCAGTCCGGTCGACCTCTCGGACCAGCCGGTCCACCACCCCGCGCAGCGGTCCACCATGCCCGTCGCCCTGGGCCCGCTGCTCGTGGGAGCGGTGCAGCTGCTCGGCCACGTTGGCAAGCTGGAAGTAGATCGAGAACGTCCGGGCGAGTTGCACGGCCGTGCCGATATCCAGCGTGGACAGCAGCGAGCTGATCTCGGTGCTGCCCTCCTGCGGTGCCACCCTGGCCAGCCCTCGAACCTGCTCAACCAGCTTGAGCAGCTCTTCGCCACCTTGGCGGATCAAGGTCTCACCGAGCAGCGTCGACAACAGGCGGATATCGGCGCGTAGTGCCTGATGTTGCGATTCCGAGACGACGCCTGCGTGCGCGGCAATCGAGTCCAGGCGCCTGCCGCTACTCGGCTCTTCGGCTGTCAAGGCCATCGGCTGCCCCTCCTCCCACGGCGTCGGCAAGACGGGTCAAGCGGAGTGGCGGTGGTTACCTGACGTGACAACAGCCTCGATCCACAGCCGACACATCCACGTCGTTGATGGTCACACGCTGCGGTGACCAGCCCAAGCGCAGCCCGCAAGCTTTTCCCGCTGTTAACAGCGGCGGGGCAACCGCGCTGGTCGCCGGTTCAGGCGGCGATGGTCAGCGCGCCTACCGCCGTAGGCTCAGGAATCGCCTCACCGTCCTCGCACATCCCCTCGAGGTGCAGTCTGACGGCCTCGCGCATGAGGGAAACGCAGTCGTCGTACTCAGCTGACGCAGCAACGCAGCCAGGCAGGTCGGGACTCCAGGCGCTGAAACCACCCTGCTCGTCGCGCTCGATGATGGCGACGTAGCCGTTCAATGTGTCCTCCGCTCCAGGCCAGCTTGCCTCAGGATGCTCCGCTCAGTACGTGGGTGCAACGTGTCGCTGGGTTTACCGGCGACCGTCACGCGACCACCACGATCAGGGTGCTTGAACTGACGGTGGCTACCACGGACTGTATACAGGCACCAGCCCCATCCTCGATCAGCTTGATGATCTCACCTACCTTCAGAGGCATGACTCCCCCATGAGTGGTCTCGACTGAACGCAGAGTTCCCGGCGCACCCGTCGGCACGCTACGTCGCACCCCCGACAGACCGCGCAGGACTGCGGCGACGGCTGACGACCTCACCCCGACGGTTCATCGGCGGCGGCATCTCACTGGCCGCTCTAGCGGCCGCCTGCGGAACGGAGTCCGAGCCGCCAGTCGGCGCCCTCGACACGGCTGTGGTGGGCTTCACCGACATCCGTGGCGGGGACGGCACGGCGCCGCCCTATCTCGCCCAGCCAAAGGCCCGGCTGGTCCCGGACACCCGCTCGGTAGGTGAGTTGGCCCCGCGCCCACCGCCTTCGGCGAGACCACCGGGGCTGCTCGGTGCGCACGCGGTGCTGGACGATCTCGCCAAGACCTTTGGCGTCGACCCCAGTCGCAAGGTCGAGTAGCTGGTTGTTCGTATAGCGTCGATCGAATGGGGCGAGACCAGGACGTTGTGGTGATCGGCGGCGGGATCGCCGGCGTCTCGATTGCCTACGAGCTCGCGGCGCACTGCCGGGTCACCTTGCTGGAGACCGAAGCCAGCCTGGGCAGCCACTCCACTGGGCGCTCGGCCGCCATGTACATGCCCGGGCACGGTGTCCCGCTGGTGCGGGTTCTGATCAACGCGAGCCGCCCCCGGTTCGCCGCCCTGGCCGAGGAACTGGGCGCGCCCGTGTTGTTGAGCCCCCGCCCGGTGTTCTGGGCGGCCTTCGACGACGATGGCGCGCAGGCGCTGCGGACCGGGCTGGCCGAACGGGCCGGCGAGCCGGACGCCCCAGTCCAGCTATCCGTGGAAGAAGCGGTCACCCGATGCCCCGCCCTGCGCCGGGATGCGCTGCGCGCCGTGACCGTCACCGAGGACGCCGGCGATCTCGACGCCATAGCTCTGCACCAGGCTTACGTCCGGGGGCTGCGCCGGCGCGGCGGGTGCGTACGGATGGCGGCGCCGGTCACCGAGCTGGCGGCGGTATCCAGCGGCTGGCGGGTTCGCTGCGGTTCAGGGGATGTGCTCCAGGCCACCGATGTCGTGAACGCGGCGGGAGCGTGGGCCGATGTCGTGGCAGACCTGGCCGGAGTGCCCCGGCTAGGTCTGCGCCCGCTGCGCCGCACGATCGTCGTCGCGCGGGTGCCGGACCCGGCCCGGCTACGCACGCCGAACGGGGGTCCGCTGCCGATGGTGGTGGAGGCCCGGGAACGTTGCTACTTCAAGGCGGAAGGAGAGCACCTGCTGCTCTCACCGGGCGACGAGACCCCAGTCGAGCCGGGCGATGTGCGGCCCGACCCGCTCGATGTGGCACTCGCGCTGGAGCGGGTCGAGTCAGTCACCGGGCTAGGCCTGCGGTCGGTGCAGAGCAGCTGGTCGGGTATGCGCTCGTTCGTCGCCGATCGGGCTCCGGTGGTCGGCGCCTGGCCACAGCATCCAGGCTTCCACTTCTTCGCCGGTCAGGGTGGATCCGGGATCGAGTCGGCCCCCGCGTTGGCGGCGTTGGGAGCGTCGGTGGTGCTCGGTAGCCCGCCACCGCCAGACGTTGCGCTGGACCCCGCCGCTCTCGCGCCCACCCGCTTGGTCTGAACGACGCACCTTCCATGCTGTGGGCGAGGTGCATCACGTCGATCTGTATCGTCGGCACCGAGCCGTGCCCGTGGGGCCGCCTGCACACATCAAGTCGATGGCTGCCGAGCTGACGGAACTGATTCACCAGCGTCACGAGCAGGATCCCGCAGCACGGCGCTTCCCCGCCTGAGGTGGGCGGCAAGCTGCTGTGACCCATTGCCCCTTGGATGTGCCCAAGGCCACCTCGGCCAGCCTTAGGCGCTGGACATCGGAAGTGCCGGCAGGGGCGTAGATATGGTGCGCGTCGCGAACGTAGCGCTCGACCTGACGGTCGACGGACAGTCCGTACGCGGCGTGCACCTCCATCGCAATGCGCGCGGAGTCCAGCGAAGACTCCACATTGACCAGTTTGGCGTTCATCAGCTCCGTATCGCAGGGCATATCCTCATCCAGCATGTGCGCCGCGTGATACGCGACCAGACGAGAAGTCATAAGCTGTGACAGCAGCTGACCCAGTTTCTGTTTGACCGTTGGGAGTTCGCTCAAGGGTTGGCCGTAGCGGTGATGCTCCAGAGCAAAGGCGAGCGACGACGCCACTGCCGTCTACGTCCAGTTTGGGTGCAGTCGGCCCCCTGTGTTGTCAGCGACATTTTGAGAGCGGCCGCAACCTGCCAATTTCTTTTCGATTGGTCGACGAGGAAGTACTACGTGTTGTAAATCGACCAGGTCTTGCGTCTTCGAAAATATGAGTCGTCGTCGTTTGTGAAGATCGCAAAAAACTCGGAGAAACACGAGATTTCGATTTGTTTTGCCACCTCCAAGATTCGACACAACATTGCCAACAAACCGTGCAATCTGAAGGACATGCATTCGTTCCCACGGCTTGGCAACCTTGGTCATGCTTGTCTCGATTGCACCCGCGTATAGCGAGTCTATCTGTTCGCCGGTCTCGCTTTCATGGTGCACCCTGGAGAAGGGACCCATCAATGTCTCAAGAATGTTCGCATTAGCGGTGTCTCGGTCGCGACGTCGGTCCGTGTAGCGTTCGGCAAGAATTGGTTCCGTCACTCTACGGTGCCAGGTGGCTATCGGGTCATCGCTCGGACCTATGGTTGATTTTCCCCACTAATACATCAATATTGTAGTACCTCGTCACATTTCTTGCGAAGTTGGACAGGGTCGAGATTATGTCCTTGTGTATCTGCGCTGCAGGAATTTGAGCATCAATCCCCCGGCGAATCGCGATTTCTCTACGCTCGATAGCAGGCTCGCCAGGTCATGCCCGTAGGAGCGCACGGCGTCCTCTCTTGGAAACCGGCCACCGTTATCCACCGCGTGGTCGACCAGTAGTGCTAGCTTGCACGTCCTTTCGAAGCCCACGGACAACGAGAAGAATGCTTGCGAATAATATGCATGCTGGGCGTAGTTTGCACGCCCGAGTACGGTCGCACCGAAAGCAATGTGCTCTGCGCCGAGCGCAGCCTCACATGCGAGCGCTCGCCAGGTTTCATTCACGGTCAGATCATCGCATGTTGCGCACCGATAGTGATGGCAGGCGCAACCGTAATCCCACGCCGTGGGGATTCAGAGGTGGCCCAGCGTTTCAGATGTCGCCTCGACCGCAACCGCCCACGTCGCGACGTCAGCGGTAGGGGCGCCTGCGGTATCGCTGCATGATGGCTCCGCCAACCTGGGCCAGCGAGGCTCCTGCGGTGACGGACCGATGCACCGCCTGGCTTCGCGATGGCCCGGACCTGCCTGTGCTGCCACCCGGAGCGGCCCTTATCAAACTTCGGCACGTATTCAGCGTAGCTAGCCGTAGACAGCCGGGCACGATCAGACAGCGCCGGACACGCAAAGATCGGCCCACTACCGCATCTATCCTGGTCATGGGCCGTTCATGCTGTGTGGCGGGTCAAGGATTCGAACCTTGGAAGGCATCAGCCGACGGATTTACAGGCGGCTAGGTCCATATACACAGCGCTACTACCTGGGCAAACAGATATCGCAGATACCCAATTATGGGCATGAACAGGTCTGTTGAACCACCGTTCATGCCCATCCTCATGCCCCAACGCGGTTACCATCCCCGACCCTGGACAGCGTGATAGCGGTACTCACCGGAGTCTCGCGGTCACGGAGGATCACGGGGACCTAGTCGGAGAGGCGGCCGGGAGCGCGTCCCCTCCGCTACCGGCAACCCGCACGGAACGCCCAGCGAGCAGCGCCGCCGCCGCACGACGTGTCATCGACGCTGTCGCCGCCACTCGGCATGCCCACAACCCCGCCACCCGATACTGTGCCGACGGGCCGGGACTCAACCACCCAGCGCACTCACGTTCTCGTCAGGAGACGAGCGACGCTACCCGCGCTGTCTGCAGGCCGGTCGGTAACAACGACATGACCTCAGCGTGGCTGGGCCAATCCGGGGTGCTGCCACCTACTGCATGGATCGCTGAACGTACCGCGGCGTGCCCCACCGTGATCGCCTCGTACTCCGACCCGGCCCGCACGGTTACCTCGATCTCGATAGTCCGCTCACCACGATCAGCCGAGACTGCCGAGTCCAGCACCTCTGCGGTGCACCGCTCGTGAGCCAGGAGGGCCTCCGTAACCGCGTCAGCCCACGTGAAAAGATCACCCGACCCCTCGACGACGAACGTCCAGTGGATGAACATGTCGACTGGCATCATGTCCCTCCCGTGGTCTCCGTGGTCATGCATGGCTGCCGTCTCATCCAACGTAACGCCTCACGGCCGTAGTTGGGATTGCTCGGAGAGAGATGAATCGACCGTTGGTGGTCCCCACAGGGACATTTCACCCGGTAGTACGTACCTGAGTCCTCCACCCGCCACCCTGAGCTATGGAAGGCGACAAGCACATCCTGGAGCTCTTTTCGGGGGTGCCTTCGCCAGTAGCTCATCTCAGTTTCCTACGGGTTGGGTGCAGCGAGCGAGCGTGTGCCCGGAGGCGGGCGCGTTGCCGTCGCTGATCAGCGGTAAGCGGGGCAGGCCGTAGCGGGGCGTCGTTCGGATCGTTCATCATGGGTGCGGCCTCCTCGTGGGGCTAATAGAGGCGGATGGCCCGGCTCAGGTTTGCCGACCAGGTGGCCGGGGCATCCGCTTACTTACGCGTCTGTAGTTCAGGAGCGGAGCACAGCGTATGCGAGAGCGCGAACGCTCTGTGGCGGGTTGTCAGTAGGGCGTCCGGCGGAGTGCCGTGGAGACGCGGCGGGGATCGGATATTTCGGGCGCGAGTCGGCAATGCACGGCGATGGGCGGCAACGATGAGGCGGCCGGAATTTCTGGTGTGAGATCCGTCACATCCGCGTTCCGTGTCGGCCTGTGAGTTGGCGCATTTCACGCTGGAACTCAGCCAGCTCGGCCCAGGCGAGGATCTCGTCGAGCTGGTCGGCTGGAATGATGTAGCCGCGGCCTCCGGTGATGACTTTGACACGACCGGCGTTGATCATCGCGATGATCTCGCGGTACTTGACGCCCGTGACCTGGGCGGCTTCTTTCGTCCTGAGAAAGTAGCGCCGGGTCCCGTCGACTACCACGTAAGGCAGATCGAGTTCGGGCACTGGGATGAAGGTGATTCCACCGACGGTCCATGCCTCGATCGTTACCGGCCGTTCTAAGACAGGACCCGCCACGGAACCACGGCGGTGGCGCGTCATTACCGCCTCCTCACGCCCGGTCGCCACAGAACGGTCAACGGGCGACTTCCCGGGCCCGAACGTTCGCCTCTGCCGCGCTGTAACGGGGATGCATGGACGTATGTGGCCAGATGACCGCGATTCCGTCGAACCGGCACACTAACCGATCCCACCAACGACATGACAGTGCTCGCACATTTTCTGCGATTCGCGGTGAGGCAGGCGGTAAGGCCGAGCTGTCCGCTGAGGCACATGCCTCACCCCCTCATACCGGTACTGCCCTGCCCCTGAGCTGCGGCGGGGCAGAAAACCCGCCAAGGCAGACCGACCATCACTAGCGTGAATCCGGTCGGTTTCAGCAGTCCGGGAGGGTGCCCACGTCTGCCTCCCACCCAGTGGCTTTTGGATCGGCGGCCGTGCTTGATGACCACCGATAACCGCCACGGCAATCCTTCACAAGATCGCTGGGTAGCGGTCTGCCCGCATCGAGGGCGGGATCGCGCGTCGGACAGCGCTGGGGTTGCTAGTCAGTCGAACTGGCCGGTGCGGACGCTGGTGGTGAAGGCCTGCCACTGGACAGAGGTGACGGTCAGCGTCGGGCCGGTGGTGTTTTTCGAGTCGCGTACGGCACGTACGCCGTGGTCAAGGTCGGCACACTGGACGCAGTTGCCGGATGCGGCGCTGTAGCTGCTCGCCCGCCAGGCCGCGCGGGCCAGCTCTGGACGGTGGGTGGTCATGGTTTGCTCTTTTCCACACGGAGTGCAGCGATCATACTGCGGGAGTCGTCCGGTCCGAGTGCGAGCGCGCGTAGCCGATCGTGTGCAAGCTGGTAGGCCCCCACCTCGCGGAGATCGTTGAGGTAGTAGCTGGTGGTCAGCACGTCCAGATAGACGATGTGCGGGTCCTCGGGGTCGGGAAATTCCAGCAGGCTGAACGCGCCGTGTGTCGCGGGATGCTCCCCAGCCGCGAAGGGCAGTATTCGGAGCGTGATGTTCGGCCGCTCGGACATGGCCTTGATGTGGGCGAGCTGAGCGCGCATCACGTCGGGGTCGCCGACCATCCGGCGCAGGGCGCCCTCGTTGACTACGGCATCGAGTTCTACTGGGTCATCGCTGGTGAGCCGGTACTGCCGGGCCGTGCGTAGCTGCGTGGAACGCTCTACTTCGTAGGGCATCACGGTCAGTGGGTGCTGGGCCAGGACGCGCTTGGCGTAGTCCTCGGTCTGGAGTAGGCCGGGCACGACTTCGGACTCGTAGGCGAGGATTCGTGCTGCTTCGGACTCCAGACCGAGGAAGCCCTCGAACTCGGGTGGCAGGACTTCGCTGTACTGGCGCCACCACCCCTGTTGTTTGTCTTCCCGGGCCAGGGTGACGAGCTGTTCTATGTCGTCGGTGAGGACGTCGTAGAGCCGCAGCAGTGCACGGACGTCGTCCGGGGTGACCGTGACCGCGGCGGTCTCGATCCGGCTCACCTTCGATTTCGACCAGCGCAGGCTGCGCGCTACGTCCTCGGTGCTCTGTGCTGAGTGCTCACGTAACCGGCGCAATGCAGCGCCGAGCCTGCGCCGTTTGATCGAGGGCACGTATGCCACGGGCTAGGACCGTTGCACGGAGCGTGGCGGAAAGCAACCCGGGACGGGCTAGAATTGGCGCTCGGCTTGCCGCCGTGCAACATGCAAGGACACACTCTTGACACGCCCCGGGGGCGGACAACTCCCGTCCCACGCAACGGCGGCGTAGCCGTCCGGCCCGTGACGCCCCGAATCCGGGCCGGGCGGCGCCACCAGCGGGATAGAGACGAGAACGCGATGAGCATCGAACCGCCGAAGCGACGGGGCCAACACGAGCGCGGTCGGATGGTGGCGCAAGGTCGCAGCACCGAGGACAACCGCACATCCTCGCTGCTCGTGGTGCACGAGAACGACGGGTCATGGACCTTTCACGGCCTCGGCGTGGCCGGAGTGCGGGTCACCAAATCCGACGCCGTCGACCTGGCCCACGGCATCCTCAAGGTGGCCCAGTGACCGACCAGCCGCTGATGTTCTGGACACTGAACCCCACTGACGAACGAACCCACGCAGTAGCACTCGGCGATGTTGAGGCGCTGTGCGGCATTCCCCTGCCAGCCGGGCATGTGCGCAGGAACCGCCCATGGGGTGATCTGTGCATGCCGTGCGTGATCGGCGCTACTGCGGACCTACCCGACCCCGGTCCGGGCGGCGGCTTCTAGACCGGAGAAATCCCAATCACAATGCCACGCTCGCACCACGCAGCGAGCGACCATCCAGCCACAACCGCAAGATCCCTTCGCCTCGACCACGGATGCCTCCCGACAGACCGTGAGGCGACCGCAACGGCCGCGCTCGACAGGAAGGCGGGACGCCACGCCGGGTGGTGTACCATCAATGGCAAATCCCTGGCAGTCGCAAGCGCTCGATCTCCCCAAGTTGTGGTTGTTGAGCGGGCCGCCCGCGCTTCGCGAGCATGGCAGCGCATGTCCAGCCAAGCCCGGACGCGCGCTGGAGCGTCGTCGCGTTCGAGCTTCAAAGTGTCAATTAGCTAGTTTTTCGGTAACGAAAGTCCTTTTTTTCAATCAAAAGTCAATATTACAAGATGTTTTTTTTGGAAACTCGCGCTTGGCAAACCTTGAATGTGGTTTCATTATTTTAGCGAAATTTGAAAAATGCTTACTGGGGCGCCCTCGCCGCCCGTCCAGAAAGGGAAGATCGACCATTGACGCGCCGGCCGGCGACATGGCATGATTGCCCGTGACGGCGGGGCCCTGACCGGCAAGGGCTAGTGCTGTCAAACTAGAGAAGTTGATACATGCCGAATTATACTTACCTTAACAAAGGATTAAAGAATGAAAAATCAAGAGATATATCAACTGATCGCAACGGCTGTAGGTCAACGCCTCGGGTCTCGGTCCTTCATGACGATACCTCGCGCCGAGCTTACCCGTGAAGCACGGCGCATAGCCGATGACCCCGGCCGGAAGGTGAACGGGTCGGGAATGGAATCTGCGCTGAATCGGGAGGGACTGCACACGTACCCGTCACTTCGCGATGGGTTAAGCGTGAACTTCCGAGTCATCAGGTCTGGGACGCTCGCTAGTTCAGTTGTCGACCTGGTAGCGTCCCCGAGTTCGACTAACGATAAGAAACTCGGACATCTGATCAAGAAGTTTAAGAACGAGTGGAACTGCGGCTGCTGCGCCCGGAAGCAGACCGGTAACCACAACCGGCCGTTGTAGCCCCTGCTGTGGGGGTGACGGGTTCAGCCCAAACCCGTCACCCCCGTCACACAACCCATTGTCGCAATTCAGCACACCAGCTACCCGTCACACCCGATGTGACGGGTAGCGCGGCCGGGGCTCCGAGGCAGCTACCGCCCAGGGCGATCGGTGCTGCGCTTAAGTCTCCCGACAGGTCCAGTCGTCCTCTCCGGAAAGAGAGTTAGCCTGCCACCGTGTCCTCGCTGCCGCGAGTGCGGCGCTTGGGCATGCGGGAGCCGAGAATTCGGCTGCCTTGCGGTCGGACGCGGCGACCCATGCGGCGTAGACGCGCAGAGTGGTGGCGCCTCCCCCGCCGTGACCGAGGCGACCGGCCACGGTGCGCAGGTCTACGCCAGCGCTGAGCAGCTCGGTCGCCGAATAGTGCCGCAATGCGTGAAGGTGGGTATCGATGCCCAGCCGCTCGGCCATGCGCTGATACCGGCTGGAGAGGCTGTGCGGGGAGTAGGGCGTCATGGGCACCGGCTGCCGGGGCCCGGTGAACACGTGCATGTCCTCGGTCAGCTCCAGCCCGAGCGCGGCCAGTCGGCCACGCCAGCGTTGCCGATGGTCCCGGAGCAGCCCGATGGTCTCGGTGTCCAGCGCGATGCGGCGCATCTGGTGGGTCTTGGTGTCCTTCTCGGTGCCCACACCCTTGCGCAGCCGGTAGCTGGTGCGGATCTCGATCTCACCGGTGTCCAGGTTCACCCGGGACCAGCGCAGGATGCAGACCTCGCCCCGGCGCAGCCCGGTGGTCATCAGGAGCCAGACCAGGGTGCCCCAGTCCTCGTCTGCCCGGAATGCCTCATCGAGCAGCCTGGCCGCCTCCTCCGGCGACGGGGGGTCGGGCTCTGGGGACTTCTGCTTCGGCCGCTGCGCAGTCCGTGCCGGGTTGGTTTCCAGCCAGTCCCACCGCACCGCCGCCGACAGCGCACCGCTGATGATCGAGTGGATCTGCCGGACCGTGGAGGCTGCCATCGACTTGCATACGTGCGCTGCGCACTTCACCGTCGCGCAGTCGTGCTCACCGTCCGCCTTGTGCTCGACGAAGGGCTTCCCGTCACACCGGGCCCGGCAGCGTCGCAGCTGCGCATACAGTGTCTCCAGATGACGCGCAGAGAGCTTGGCGATCGACATCGATCCCAGGGTCGGCGTGATGGTCCGCTCGATGTAGCCAAGGTAGGTATCCCGCGTGCTGTCCTCGTGATCCGCGACCCTCAACCACTCCTCGATCACCCGGCTCAGCGAGACCTCCGAGGACGGCCGACGGGCCTTCTCCGCTTCCGCGATCAGGCGGTTGAGCGTCCGCCGCGCGGTGCGCCGGGCCGCGTCGTCGGTGCCACGCACGGTCTCCCGCAGGTAAACCGGCTTGCCGGTCACCGGGTCAAGACCCGCATACACCCGGATGCGCAGCGCATTGTCCCGGGTCTCGATGCTGCCCCGGGGACGCTCGGTGGAACTCCTGGCACGCGCTGTACCCATGCCCTCAGGGTAACTCGTGCCCACAGCTATGCCCAGAGATCAACTCTCCGGACATAGCCGAGCCGTTTTGCCTGGTGGCGGGTCAAGGATTCGAACCTTGGAAGGCATCAGCCGACGGATTTACAGTCCGCTCCCATTGGCCGCTCGGGCAACCCGCCTGGTGGCCGGGTGCACCGGCCGGTAGTCACGATACACAGCCCGTGACATCGGGGCGTACCGGGCCTGGCGAGTAAGGTCGTCACCGGCTGAAGTGAAAGGAGGACATGGTGGCGGATCCATCGTTCGACGTGGTCAGCAAGGTCGACCGGCAGGAAGTGGACAACGCGCTCAACCAGGCGGTCAAGGAGCTCTCGACCCGGTTCGACTTCCGGGGCACCGGCGCGAAGGTGACCTGGGCCGGTGACGAGGCGATGACGATCGAGGCGCAGACCGAGGAACGCTGCCGCGCCGCCATCGACGTGGTCAAGAGCAAGCTGATCAAGCGGGGCATCTCGCTGAAGGCCTTCGAGGTGGACGAGCCGGCCATCTCAGGCAAGATCTACCGCGCAGGCGGGCGAATCCTGCAAGGCATTGACCAGGACAAGGCCAAGGCGATCGCCAAGGCGGTCCGCGATGAGAAGCTCAAAGGCGTGCAGGCCCAGATCCAGGGTGACCAGCTGCGGGTATCCGGCAAGAAGAAGGACGACCTGCAGGCCGTCATCGCCCTGTTGAAGGGCCGCGATTTCGGCGTCGCCTTGCAGTTCACCAATTACCGGTGAAGGGGATCGTCCTGGCCGGCGGTGCCGGCACCCGGCTGCATCCGATCACCCAGGCCGTCTGCAAGCAGTTGCTCCCGGTGTACGACAAGCCGATGGTGTACCACCCGCTCTCGGTGCTCATGTTGGCCGGGATCCGGGAGATTCTCATCATTTCCACACCGTTGGATCTGCCCTCGTTCCGCCGCTTGCTCGGTGACGGCAGCGCGCTGGGGCTGCGGCTGAGCTATGCCGAACAGGCGCAGCCCAACGGCCTGGCCGAAGCCTTCCTGATCGGCGCGGAGTTCATCGCCGACGAGCCGGTCGCGCTGGTGCTGGGCGACAACATCTTCTACGGTCCCGGTTTCTCCGCCCGGCTCCGGCAGTGTGTCGCCAGCCTTGATGGTTGCGTGTTGTTCGGCTACCCGGTCAAGGACCCGCAGCGTTACGGCGTCGCCGAACTGGACGCCACCGGAAAGCTGATCTCTATCGAGGAGAAACCGGCGGTGCCCCGCTCGAACAAGGCGATCACCGGTCTGTACCTCTACGACAACGACGTCGTGAAACTCGCCCGCTCGCTGACGCCCTCGGCCCGTGGCGAGCTGGAGATCACCGACGTCAACATGCACTACGTGCGTCAGGGCAGGGCAACACTGATCGACCTTGGTCGCGGGTTCGCCTGGCTCGACACCGGAACCCATGAGTCACTGCTGGAGGCCAGCCAGTACGTCCAGGTGCTCGAACACCGGCAGGGAGTGCGGATTGCCTGCCTGGAGGAGATCTCGCTGCGGATGGGCTTCATCGACGCGGACGCCTGCTACGCGTTGGGCCAGTCCTTGGCGAGCTCCGGCTACGGCCAGTACGTCATGGACATCGCCCGGTCAACCCACTGACCGACCCATCAGGACAGCGGGCGTCGAGCCATCTCTTCCAGGCGTTGCACCCGCTCGGCGATCGGGGGGTGGGTGGAGAACCACCGCGCCGCACCCTCGCCCGGCCGGAACGGGTTGGCGATCATGAGGTGGGACTGTGAGGCCAGTGCCGGCTCGGGGCGAAGCGGCGCGGCCTCGGTACCGCGCTCCAGCTTGCGCAGCGCGCTGGCCAGTGCCAGCGGGTCCCCGGTGAGGCTCGCGCCCGAGGCATCGGCCTGGTACTCCCGCGACCGGCTCACCGCCATCTGCACGATGCCGGCCGCGATCGGGCCGAGCAGGGCGATGAGCAGCATCGCGATCGGGTTCGGGCGATCATCGTTACCCCCGCCGAACAGGCCGGCGAACAGCGCCAGGTTCGATAGTGCCGTCACCATGCCGGCAAGCGCGCCGGCGACGGAGGAGATGAGGATGTCCCGGTTGTAGACGTGCGAGAGCTCATGCCCGAGTACGCCACGTAGTTCACGTTCATTGAGCAGTTCGAGAATACCGACGGTGCAGCACACCGCAGCATGCCGCGGATTGCGGCCGGTGGCGAAGGCGTTAGGCGCTTGCGTCGGGCTGATGTACAGCCGGGGCATCGGCTGGCGCGCATCGGTGGCCAGCTCACGCACGATTCGATACATCATGGGCTGCTCGGGCTCGGACACCGGCTGGGCGTGCATCGCCCGCAACGCCAGTTTGTCGGAATTGAAGTAGGCGTAGGCATTCATTCCGAGCGCGAAGACCAGCGCGAAGAGCACCCCGGTGCGACCGAAGGGCAGCCCGATCAGCACCACCAACGCGGACATCCCGCCGAGCAGCAGCGCAGTCTTCAGCCCGTTGAGATGGTTGTGCACCGTGGTCAGCCTCCCGTTGTGTTCGGGTTCTGATCAGTGCAACGTGCTGGCCGGGCGCAGGGTTCCACGCCCGCGCCGCCCAGCGACTCACCGAGCACGCTATCGCGACACGCCGGAGATCTCCCGCAGCCAGATGGCGATTTCGGCGGTTTGGTCGAATGTCGTATGTGGCGGCTGGTCGATGAGCCAGGCTCCACTCGGATCCTGGATCTCGAGCAGATGATCCGCGATGCTCGCCGCCAGCTCCTTGCTGCGCGGATCGCCGGTGATCCTGCCAAGGACGGCGGCTCCCCAGGCCACCTTGTGACTGGTGGGGCACGAGCGAAGATTGCCTCCGCAAGACAACGCATAATCGAGATAACCGCACGCCGCCCGCAGATGCGCCCGATCACCCGTCGCCTCGAACAGCTTGGCCAGGAACGCGATGGGGTAGCCGATCATGAAATACGCCTGATCGGGCTGTTGCGCGGAAACCACGTGGAACGCGGCTGTGCTCTCGGGGAAATCGCGAACAAGGCTTCCCGCGCCGTCACGACGCAAGAACAGGCCGGTGTTTAGATCCGGCTGCATCGCCAGTAGCCACGTCAGCCAGCGGCCGGCGCCTACCGCCCGCTGCACATCTCCCAAGTACAGGCAGACCAGTCCGAGGTGCGCGGTGGTGAGGGCATCGGTTCCACCGTCACCGCAGCCAGCTGCGCCTCCGGTGCGGAAACCGCCCCGGGTCCGCTCATGACACGAGCGCAGGTACTCGAACGCCGGATAAGCGATGTCGAAGCGACCCATCCGTTGCGCGGCCATCGCGAGCCAACCATTCGGGTACGCCCAGTACTCGGTGAAGGCCGGGTTGTCACTCTTGTGCTCGGCGGAGGAGGCGAAATCGTGGTCGGCGCGCATGAACCTGTTTTGGATGAATGTCAGGAGGCGATCCGCGTCCCGGGTTCGACCTACCAGGTGAAACAGGTAAGGGGATTTGTAGTAACAGGCCAGATCGTCGGCCTGGGAACCGTAGGAACCGTCATCACCCAGGTGGGTTGCTAACCACTCGACGGCCCGATCGGCGGCCAACTCGTACTGCGTCATCGCCCCCTCCTCACGCCCGAGTATCTCGACCGTAGCGGAGCGCCGCCAGGTCCGGACGGCGACCGATCCCGGCTGCTCGGGATGCACGGCGGCCCTACACGGCCCGACACCAGCCTCAGGGCGCGACACGCCGGGGAATCAGGAACGCAGCTCCAGGGTGCAGCATCTGGGACCGCCGCCGGCTCGGCGGAGTTCGGAGATGTCAACGAAGATCGGTTCGAAGCCGCGGACGGCCAGAGCGTGGCCGAGGCCGACCGCCTCGCGTGGCAGGACTACCGAGCGGCCGTCGGATACGCCGTTGAGTCCGAGACACGCCGCGTCGGCCGGGCCCGCGATCACCGCGTCCGGGAACAGTCGCGCCAGGGCTCGCCGCGAGCCGGGCGAGAATGCCGGCGGGTAGTAGGCGATCAGCGGGTCGGAGGGCGAATCGTCAAGCACCAGCAGGCAGGTATCGAGGTGGTAGTAGTAGGGATCGATCAGCTGTAAGGAGACCACCGGCCCCCCGAGTGCCTCCTGTGCCTCGCGGTGCGCCGCCGGCTCAGTACGGAAGCCGGTACCGGCCAGCAGCAGCGAACCCGTCCACATCAGGTCGCCGGCCCCCTCGTTGACCGCGCTGGGCATCACCATCTCGGGCGCGCCGTGCGCGCTGAACCAGCGCCGGTAGTGCTCCGCCTCGGCGGCCCGCTCCGCGTTGCGAAACCGGGCGCCCAGCACGGCGCCATCCACGACGGTGCCGGCGTTGGCCGCGAACACCATGTCCGGCAGTCCCGGTTCGGGTTCGATCAGCTCCACTGCGTGCCCAAGCCCGCGATAAGTATCGACCAGCGCCGTCCATTGGGCCATCGCCCGCGCGGTGTCCACGAACTGGCTGGGATCCATCCAGGGGTTGATCGTGTAGCTCACGGTGAAGTACCGCGGCGGGCACATCAGGTACCGGCGTGTGGTACCGACCCGCGGCGATCTCGCTAACCTCAGAGCTAACGACATACTTCGATGGTATGTAGTCAGACATCCGGCTTTCAATGTGGTTTTGTTGCTGGCTGACCAGCATAATGTTGCGTATGGACTCGATCGACCGGCAGATCGTGGCGCGACTGGTCGCTGACGCCCGTTCCAGCTACGCGGAGATCGGCGGCGTTGTGGGGCTTTCCGCGCCCGCCGTCAAGCGCAGGGTGGACAAGCTGCTCGAGGCCGGGGTGCTCCGCGGCTTCACCGCAGTCGTCGATCCTGGGGCGCTGGGCTGGGGGACCGAGGCATTCGTGGAGGTGCACTGCCGGGGCAACGTGGCACCCTCACGGATCCGGGAGGGCCTGGCCTCGCTGCCCGAGGTGGTCGCGGCATACACGGTCTCCGGCGCGGCGGACGCGATCGTGCACCTGCGTGCCAGCGGCATCGGGCATCTGGAGACCACGCTGGAGCGGCTCCGGACGGTGGACTTCGTCGACCGCACAGTCTCCGCCGTGGTGCTCTCCACCTTGCTGGAGCCTGGGCGGACCGAGAGGCACGCCGCGTGCACCCATCGATCGACGACCGGGAAGTGACCACCAGCATGGACGTTCTCCTGGAGCGGCGCGGTGGCGTCGCCGTACTGACGGTCTCCGACCCGACCCGCCGCAACGCGTTGAGCCTTGAGCTGTCCGACCGGCTGGCCCAGGCGGTCGAAACCTGCGACCGCGACGAGTCGGTACACGCCATCGTGATCACCGGTGCTCCACCCGCGTTCTGCGCTGGAGCCGATCTCGCCGCGCTCACCGCTGCCGGTAAGTCGGGCTCCGAGGCTGACCTGCGCCGTATCTATGCGGGCTTCCTCGCAGTGGCGAATGCCGCGGTGCCCACTATCGCCGCGGTCAACGGGCCCGCGATAGGTGCCGGACTCAACCTGGCACTCGCCTGCGACCTGCGTCTGGTCGGCCCGGGCGCAGTGTTCGACGCTCGTTTCCTGCAACTGGGCATCCTCCCCGGCGGTGGCATGACGTGGCTGCTGCACCGTGCCACCGGGCCGCAGACCGCCGCAGCGATGGCCCTGTTCGGTGAGCCGCTGGACGCTCAGGAGGCGGTGCACACCGGCCTGGCCTACCGCCTGGTCGGGGTGAACGGCGATCCCCGCTCCCCCGCCGCGCACGAAACAGTGGTGGCCGCCGCGGTAGACCTCGCACACCGGGCGGCAGCGGCCTCCCGCGACCTCGTGATCACCACCAAAGCCACCCTGCGCGCTACCGCCGTCATGCCCCGCCACTCCGAGGCCGTGCACCACGAAACCTCCCCGCAATTCGCCTCGCTACGTTCCCGAGCACGCGCAGACCGCCATTCGGAGCCGAATGGCGGTGTCGGACCCGCGTGAGGCGCCATTCGGAGCCGAATTGCGGTTTCGTCAGCCGGTGCGGGCGGCCAGGTAGTCGGTGACTGAGGCCAGTGCGTCGCGGGCCGAGCAGGGCGGGAGGAAGGCGAGTGCGGAGCGGGCGGAGGCGGTGTAGGAGCGCAGGGTGCGCACCGCACGGTCCAGGCCGGGCGATTCGCGCAGCCGCCACAGCGCCTCTGCGATGAGCGCATCGTCAGTCAACGGGCCAGCTAGCAGAGCGCGGAGCCGGTCGACGCCAGGACCTTGTTCGGCCAGCGCGTAGAGCATCGGCAAGGTGCGGACGCCCTCACGCAGATCAGTGCCGGGTGTCTTGCCGGATTGGGCAGCTGGTGAGGCGATGTCGATGATGTCGTCGGAGATCTGGAACGCGGTGCCGATCGTCTCGCCGAAGCGGCGTAGCGCCTCGATCCGCTCCACAGAGGCGCCGGAGAACATCGCGCCGTAACGCCCCGCAGTGGCGATCAGCGAACCGGTCTTCTCCGACACCACCGCCAGGTAATGCGCCACCGGATCAGCATCGCCGACCGGGCCGAGGGTTTCCCGCATCTGGCCGGTGACCAGCTCGGCGAACGTGCAGGCGATGATCCGCACCGCATCCGGTCCGAGGTCGGCGACCAGCCGGGAAGCGTGCGCGAACAGGAAATCGCCGGTGAGAATCGCGACGGTGTTGTCCCAGCGGGCGTTGGCGCTCACCGCGCCCCGGCGCATGGTGGCCTCGTCCATCACATCGTCGTGGTAGAGCGTGGCCAGGTGCACCAGCTCCACGACCGCGGCGGCGCGCACCACCTCGTGCGTGCGATCCTTGTCTGGCCCGAACTGGCCTGCGAGCAGGGTGAACAGCGGCCGGAACCGCTTGCCGCCGGCGTCGACCAGATGCAGCGAGGTCTCGGTGAGGAAGCGGAACTCGCTTTGCACCTCCCGGTGCAGCAGCTCCTCAACCTGCTGCAAACCCCGCTCCAACAAGGTGCGCAGCTCCGGATCGGCCAGCTCCACACCGGCGAGCTGCTCGGAAGTCGATCTGCTCATCACCGGCGCTCAGGAGGCGAACGCGCCGAGCGCGGCCCAGTCGAGAGCGAAGGTGGGCAGCACCCCGAGCAACAGCGTGACCACGACACCGAGGGTGATCGCGGCGGTGGTGAAGGCGCCGGGCACGCTCACCGTCGGCCCGTCGGCTGCGGGCTCACTGAAGAACATCAGCACCACCACCCGCAGGTAGAAGAACGCGGCCACCGCGCTGGCCACCAGCGCCACCACCACCAATGGCGCCATCCCATCCGCCAGCGCGGCGCTGAACACCGCGAACTTTCCGGTGAACCCGCTGGTCAGCGGGATACCAGCGAGCGCGAAGAGCAGGAAGGCGAACACGTAAGCGGTCAGCGGGGATCGTTTGGCCAGCCCGGCCCATTGGGACAGGTGGGTCGCCTCACCGTCCGCATCGCGCACCAGGGTGACCACCCCGAACGCCGCCAAGGTGGTGAAGCCGTAGGCAAGCAGGTAGAACATCGTGCCGGACAGGCCCTGCGCGGTCAACGCGATCGTCCCGACCAGCAGGAACCCGGCGTGTGCCACCGACGAGTACGCGATCATCCGCTTGATGTCGGTTTGCGTCAGCCCGAGCACCGCGCCGATCACCATCGACACGATCGCGACACCCCACAGGAGGCCGCGCCATTCCCAGCGGGTGCCCTCGAACGCCACCGTCAGCACCCGCAGGATCGCGCCGAACGCGGCGACCTTGGTACAGGCCGCCATGAACGCCGTCACCGGCGTCGCCGCGCCCTGGTAGACGTCCGGGGTCCAGGTGTGGAACGGGCCGACCGAGCCCTTGAACATCAGCCCGATCACCAACAGCGCCAGGCCACCGAGCAGCAAGGTGTCCGACCGGTCGGAGCCCACCGAGGCCTCAGCGATCCGGGACAACTGCACCGAGCCCGCGTAGCCGTACAGCAGCGCCACGCCGTAAAGAAAGAAGGCAGAGGAAAACGCTCCTAAGAGGAAATACTTGACGGCCGCTTCCTGGGACAGCAACCGGCGCCGCCGAGCCATCCCGCACATCAGATACAGCGGCAGGCTGAGCACCTCCAGCGCGATGAACATGGTGAGCAGATCGTTGGCCGCGACGAAGACCATCATCCCGCCGAGGGAGAACAAGAACAGCGGGAAGACCTCGGTCTGCATGACGGTTTCGGTTCTGGTGCCCACCATCAGCGCCCGGTCGGCCGCAGTGCCGGGCCGCACCGCCGCGTCGGGGGTGAACGCACCCCCCGGCTCGACAGTCCGATCAGCGATGAGCAGCATCGCCGCCAAACCCAAGGCCAGCAGGGTGCCCCACAAGAACATCGAGGGTCCATCGACGGCGATCGTTGCGGCGAGGGTCAGCACGTTGCTCACCCCGTGGGAGTACAGGTGCATGCCCAGCGTGGCACCCGCCGCTCCCAGCGTGAGCAACGTCAAGGCGACCTGGGCCGCCCACCGTGCCGGACGGGCCACGAACGCCTCCACCAGCACCGACAGGCAGGCTCCCCCGAGTACCAGCAGGATCGGGGCGATCGCCCCGTAGTCCACCGCCGGCGCTTGCAGGCGCTGGACCTGCGCGAGGAATCCCCCAAGGACTGCACCGCAGAGCACCTCAGTTGCCTCCCTGCCCGAGGACCGGGTCGGTCAGGCCGACCTCGGTGAGCGTGGCCCCGACCGATGGGCTGATCACATTCAGCACCGGCTGCGGGAAGAACCCGAGCAGCAGGATCAGCGCCACCAACGGCGCCAGCACGGCAACCTCGCGGATCGACAGGTCCGGGAACCGGGCCCGAGCCCGCTGCGCGGAAGCTTCCGGCGCCGTCGCGGTGCCCGGCCCGTCGAGCGCGCCCACGACGGCCGCACCGCGCACAGGACCCTGCATGACCCGCTGGTAGACCCACAACACGTACAGCGCGGCCAGGATGATGCCGGCGGTCGCGATGATCGTGAACACCGGCTGCCGCGGGTAGGAGCCGATCAGCACCATGAACTCCGAGACGAACGAGTTGGTACCGGGCAGCGCCAGTGAGGACAGCCCGGCGATCAGCATCATCCCGGCCAGCACCGGAGCCAGCACCGCCACCCCGCCGTAGTCGCTGACCAGCCGGGAGCCTCCGCGAGCCATCAGCATGCCGATCACGATGAACAGCATCCCGGTGGAGAGACCGTGGTTGATCATGTAGAGCACCGCGCCGGCCTGGGCCTGGGTGGAGAACGCGAAGACGCCCAGCGCGATGAACCCGAAGTGGGCCACCGAGGTGTAGGCCACGAACCGCTTCAGGTCGGACTGGCCCACGGCCAGCAGCGCGCCGTAGATGATCCCGGCGACGGCCAGCACCAGCACCAGTGGGGCCAGCGCCCGCGAGGCGCCGGGGAACAACGGTAGGCAGTAGCGCAGGAAGCCGTAGATGCCGACCTTGTCCATCACGCCGACCAGCAGCACACCCGCGCCCACCGGCGCCTCCGCACCGGCGTCGGGCAGCCAGGTGTGCAGCGGCACCAACGGCGCCTTGATGGCGAAGGCCACGAAGAATCCGAGGAACAACCAGATCTGGGTGCTTTGCGGGATGGTCCCGGCGATGCGCACCAGGCTGGCCCAGTCGAAGGTGCCGCGCCCCAGCCGATCCGAGCTCACCACGAATATGCCGATCACGCTGGCCAGCATGACCAGGCCGCCCAGCAGCGAGTACAGGAAGAACTTGACCGCCGCGTACTGCCTCCTCGGGCCACCGAAGCGGCCGATCAGGAAGTACATCGGCACCAGCATGACCTCGAAGAACAGGTAGAACAGGAACACGTCGGTGGCGGCGAAAACACCGATGAGCATCGACTGCAAGGCCAGCAGCAGAGCGTAGAAACCAGCCGGGGTGCGACCCTCGGGGAGCTTGTCCGCCCAGGAGGAGCCCATCACGATCGGCACCAGCACGGCGATCAGCGCGATCATCACCAGCGCGATGCCGTCCACGCCGAGCGCGAAGCGGGTTCCGAACGCCGGGATCCACGACGTGGACAGGGTCAGCTGGAACCGGCTACCGCCGGGCTGGAAAGCCGACCAGGCCACCGCCGCCAGCACCAACTCCACCAGCGCGAACACCAACCCGGTCGTCTTGGGCAGGACCGGGGCCGAACGCATCGGAGCGACCACCACACTGCCCACCAGCGGCAGCAGCAGCATCGCCAGCAGCAGGCCGCTCATATGTAGCTCACCGCCAGCAGCAAGGCGATCACCACGACCCCGCCGCCGAGCATGCCCAGCGCGTAGCTACGGACGAACCCGGTCTGCAACCGGCGTAACCGTCCTGAGGTGCCGCCCAGCAGCGCCGCGGTGCCGTTGACGATCCCGTCGATGCCCTTGTTGTCCACGAACACCAGCGCCCGGGTCAGCCAGGTGCCGGGCCGCGCGATGATCGTCTCGTTGATCGCGTTGGCGTACAGGTCGGCCCGGGCCGCGGCCACCGGCAGCGAGACCGGCTCGGGCTTGACCACCGGCACGGAGTTGCGGCCGATGATCAGGTATGCCACCAGCACCCCCAGCCCCGAAACAAGCACGGTGAGCGCCGTGACCAGCGCAGCCGGGACCGGGGCCTCGACGGGCACCAACGCACCCACCGAGGGCTCCAGCCAGCGCGCCAACCGCTCACCCGAGACCAGGAAGTAACCGGCGACCAGCGAGCCGATCGCCAGCGGGACCATCGGCACCCACATCACCGGCGGGGACTCATGCGGGTGGTATTCCGTGCCCTCGGCGCTGCGGAGGTTACGCCAGCGTTCCTCGCCGAAGAAAGTCATGAGCATCAAGCGCGTCATGTAGAAGGCGGTGAGCCCCGCCGCCAGCAGCGCGAGACTGCCGAAGAGTGTCCCCCAAGAACCGCCTGCGCCGAACGCCGCCTCGATGATCGCATCCTTGGAGTAGTAGCCGGACAGGAACGGGAACCCGATCAGCGCCAAGTATCCGCAGCTGAAGATGACGAACGTGATCGGCAGGTGTCTTGCCAGCCCACCCATCCGGCGCATGTCGACCTCGTCGTGCATTCCGTGCATCACCGAACCGGCGCCCAGGAACAGCCCGGCCTTGAAGAAGCCGTGGGTGAGCAGGTGCACGATGCCCAGGGCGTAGCCGGCCGGGCCCAACCCAACGGCGAGAATCATGTAGCCGATCTGGCTGACCGTGGAGTAGGCCAGCACCTTCTTGATGTCGTCGTAGGCGCAGCCGATGATCGACCCGATCAGCAGGGTGATCACCCCGACCGCCGCGACGGCCAGCCGGCCGGTGGGGCTGAGGTCATACAGCGGGCTGCACCGGGCAATCAGGTACACCCCCGCGGTCACCATCGTCGCGGCGTGGATCAGCGCCGAGACCGGGGTGGGACCCTCCATGGCGTCGGGCAACCAGGCTTGGAGCGGGAACTGGCCGGACTTACCGCACGCCCCGAGCAGCAGCAACAAGGTGATCGCCAGCAGGGTGGGGCCGCCGATCTCCCCGGCGCGCGGGAACACCTCGGAGAACTGCACGGTGCCCAGGGAGCGCCAGATCAGGAAGATCGCTATCGCCAGTCCGACGTCACCGACCCGGTTCATCAGGAAGGCCTTCTTCGCCGCCGTGGCGGCACTCGGGCGGTCCTGGTACCAGCCGATGAGTAGGTAGGAGGCCAGGCCCACCCCCTCCCAACCGAGGTAGAGCGTGACGAAGTTGTTGGCCAGCACCAGCACGAGCATCGCCGCGACGAACAGGTTGAAGTACCCGAAGAACCGTCGCCGGCCCGGATCGTGCTCCATGTAGCCGATCGCGTACAGGTGGATCAGACCACCGACACCGGTGATGAGCAGCACGAAGGTCAGCGACAGCGGATCAAGCCGCAGGCCGTAGCTCACCTGCAGAGAGTTGATCGCGAACCAGGTGCCGGTGCCCAGCTCCCGGGTTCGCTCCGCGGCGTCCAAACCCAGCCACTGCGAGAACAGCACCACGCCGTAGACGAAGGCGGTGAGCACCGTCGCGCAGCCCAACAGATGGCCCCAGGCGTTGGTGCGGCGGCCACCGGCCAGCAGCACCAGCGCGCCGAAGGCCGGCAACGCGACGAGCAGCCACGCGTACTGAGCGGAACCAACGGCGGCAGTCACTGGAGGCAAGACCTCAGTCATGCCGGGTACTCCGTTCGTCAGTATGAGCAAGCAGGCCTGCTAGCACTCCAGCGCACCGAGGCAGCACCAGCTACCACGTCGTCACCGTCCCCCAGTTTAGGGGGGTGACCATGACAGACCACCACCCCCTCGTCGCGCCCGGTAAGCAGCGTGGGTCGGACCCTGAAATCACCATCGATCGCCGGTGTCGCGGGGGCGGCCGAACCCCGGAGCGGTCACCCAGTAGCCTGCCGTCCGCCCACGCCACTGCCGCAGTGAGGACGCCCTCGACTATGGCCGACCGCCACATCATCGACGTCCATGAAGGTCAGATCTGGCGTACCAGGGCCTCGTAGGGTCGATGTCGTGCCTCGGTGGTGCTCATCAACGGTGCGCCCGGCAGCGGGAAGTCGACACTGGCGTGCCGCTACGCGCAGGACCATCCGCTGACGCTGGCTCTCGAGGTTGACTGCGTGCGGGGAATGCTCGGGCGATGGCTTGGCACTCCGACCGAGGCCGGGCTGCTGGCCCGTCAGATGGCAGTCGAGATGGCCCGCGCGCACTTGGGCGCCGGCCACGACGTCAATCTCGCCGCCACCTCGCGGTCGCCGATGACCCAGCCGAAGCCGCCAGTGGGGATCAACATGAGGCGAACGCCGTCGTTGAGCGGTGGCTCCGTGATTGACCGCAGGCCCCGTGACGAGGGTGGTACCGGACCACCTGGGTGCGGTCGCTCGGTTTAGGGTGGCGGCCCTGCCCACCCGGCATCACCTCACCGTGGCGGCCGTAGCCAGGCCCGGGCTGCCCGCTGATGTGACTGGTAACGGGGTGGACGAGACAAGGAGTACCAGGTCATGGATCCTCACATCGTCTTCGGCGTGCTAGCGCTCGCTACCGGGATAGTCGCCTTCATTGTCGCCCAGCGGACCAGACGCAACATCCACGCGATGATCGGCACCGAGACGCTGCCCGTTGCCGAGCTCGAGGATCTGCACCGCACCGCCGTCGAGGTAGCCGGGCCAGGAGGGTTCCGCCGGGTCTGCGAGGTGGTGGGGACCGCAGCGCCGGGACCTCATGGGCTGCTCGAAGCTGAGCTCTCCGGCATAAAATGCATCTGGCACCGGCATACCGTGCAGCGCCGCTATGACCACGTTTCCACCGACTCACGGGGCAACCGCAAGGTGACCAGGCAACATGAGACCATCGCCGCATTGGCCTCGGAGCAGCCATTCACCGTCGCAGACGTCACCGGCGCCGTGCTGGTCCGTCCGGATGGCACCCACCCGGACGGCGCGGAGAAGGTGGTCAGCCGCTTCGAGCGGAACACCAACCGGGTCGGTGCCGGGCAGAAGCTCCTCGGCATGCTGGTGCCCTTGCTCGAGCGGGACGACACAATCGGCTTCGTCTACAACGAATGGGTACTGCGCGCCGACGCGTACCTCTATGTCCATGGCGAAGCCTCCGATCGCTACGGCGAGCTCGCGGTGGGCAAGCCGGAACACGGATTGTTCCTGATCTCCACCCGCACCGAGGACGAGGTCAAGGCGAGCAGCGTCCGCAAGCAGAAGGTGCTCGCATTCGGCGGGCTCGGCGCCGCGGTGTTCGGGATCGTCCTCCTCGTCCTAGCCACCCTGGGCTGAATGCAGACCGGGCTGACTCCACCTGTCCGATCCCTTCCTCCCGAACTCAACACCAGAGTCCTGCGATCATGATCAAAAAACTCTGCTGTTGAGTTCGGGAGGCGCAGAGTTCGGGAGGCGCAGCGCGAACGCGCTGCGGGAGACGGCTCAGTATTTGAGCAGGTTGGCTTCGTCGACTGAGGCTGAGCGGCGGGTTTTGAAGATGGCCATGATGATGGCCAGACCGACCACCACCTCGGCGGCTGCCACCACCATCACGAAGAACGCCATGATCTGCCCGTCCAGGGTGCCGTTTATCCTGGCGAAGGTGATCAAAGTCAGGTTCACCGCGTTGAGCATCAGCTCGATGCACATGAACACCACGACCGCATTGCGGCGCACCAGCACACCGGTCGCGCCGATGGTGAATAGCAGCGCCCCCAGCAGCAGGTAGTACGTCGGAGTCATGTCTGGGAGGCCTGCTTCATCATTGCTCCTCCTGGTCAGCGGGAGCACGCAGGGCACGACTGCCGGGCTCTGCGCCGGCGCTGGCAACACTGCGTACGTCATCGTCCAGACGGTCGCGTTTGGTGGATTCGAGCAGATCGGAACGCGAATCGGGAGCGGGCGACCCATCCGGGAGCAGAGCCGGGGTGGCCACCGAGTTGAGGGTGGCGAACACACCAGGGCCGGGCATCGGGGAGGGATGCGCCCCACGGATCCGGGCTTCCACCTGCTCGCGTTGGGTCAGCCTGCCCTGCTTGGCGCGCTCGGTGAAGGCCAGCACCATCGCGCCGACCGCGGCGGTGATCAGCAACGCTGAGGTGAGCTCGAAGGGAAACAGATAGTCGGTGAACAGTAAGCGGCCGAGGTTGGCGACGTTTCCACCGCCTGCGGTGTTCGCGCTGACCAACCCGGCTGAGGTGACTCCGGTGAAGGCCCGCCCCAGCGCCGCCACCAGCAATACGGCCAGGCCGATCCCGCCCGAGGCGGCCGCTACCCGCTGACCGCGCAGCACCTCGACTACCGAGTCGACGCTTTCCTTACCGACCAGCATCAGCACGAACAGGAACAACATCATGATCGCGCCGGTGTAGACGATGATCTGCACGAATCCCAGGAACGGGGCTTGCTGGACCATGTACAGTGCGCCCAGGCACAGCATGGTCTGCGCCAGCCACAGTGCCGAGTGCACTGCATTACGGGCGAACACCATGCCCAGCCCACCTGCCAGCGCGAGCGGCCCCAGGATCCAGAACGCGATGGTCTCCCCGATGCCGATGGGATCGGGCACCGGTGCCGGGGCTGGCTGGGTGAGCAGAAGGCTCAGCGCGCTCATCGGTGCTCCTCGCCCACTGCGCCGGGCCGCTCCAGGGTCGGCCCCTGCACGTAGTAGTCCTGCTCACTGTCCCCCAGTCGCATCGGGTGCGGGGGTTGTTCCATCCCGGCCAGCAGCGGCGCGAGCAGGTCCTCCTTGGTGTAGATGAGGTCCTGGCGGTTGTCGTCGGCCACTTCGTACTCGTTGGTCATGGTCAACGAGCGGGTCGGGCAGGCCTCGATGCACAAGCCGCAGCCGATGCACCGCAGGTAGTTGATCTGGTAGATCTCCCCGTAGCGCTCCCCGGGTGAGTAGCGGGCCTCCTCGGTGTTGTCCCCACCTTCGACGTAGATCGCGTCGGCCGGGCAGGCCCAGGCACACAGCTCGCAGCCGACGCACTTCTCCAGCCCGTCGGGGTGGCGGTTGAGCTGGTGGCGGCCGTGATAGCGCTGCGCGGGAATCTTTTTGACCTCGGGATACTCCTCGGTCACCACCTTCCGGAACATGGTGGAGAAGGTGACTCCGAAACCCTTGACCGGATCAAGCAGTCCCATCGCCATCCTCCCTCCTCGGCGGCCCACCATTGCCTGACGCGGCAACGCCCACCGCGGCGCGGCGGGGGGGCAGTGGCGGTACCACCAGGTCCAGCGGCGGCAGGGGGTAGTCCGAGCCGGCCGTGGGCACCTCGCCGGCGGGCCGCCCGGAACCGTTCTGGGTCGCCTTGTATCGACTGTTCGAATCGTTCTGGGGAAGCAGGAAGGCAACGACCAGCAGCATGACCAAGATGATGCCGCCCACCACCAGGATCTCACTGGGAGTGACCTCAGAGCCACGCAGCGCCCTCGCTCCGGACACCAGCACGATCCACACCAGGCTGCCCGGTACCAGCAGCTTCCACCCCAGCGACATGAACTGGTCGTAACGCAGCCGGGGCAGGGTGCCGCGCAGCCAGACGAACACGAACAGGAACGCCAGCAGTTTGCCGATGAACCACAGCGGACCCCACCAGCCGCGGTCCAGCGCTGTCCCGGCCAGCGGCCACGGGGCGTGCCAGCCACCGAGGAACAGCGTCGTCGCCATCGCCGAGACGGTGACCATGTTGACGTACTCGGCGAGGAAGAACAGCGCGAATTTCAGTGACGAGTACTCGGTGTGGAAACCTCCGACCAGCTCCGACTCCGCCTCGGGCAGGTCGAAGGGTGCACGGTTGGTCTCCCCCACCATCGACACGCAGAACACCACGAAGCTGGGGAACAGCAGGAACACGAACCACCACTGCCGCGACTGCGCGGCGACGATATCCGCGGTGGACAGCGAACCCGAGTACAGGATCACCGCGACGATCGACATCCCGAGGGCGATCTCGTAGGAGATCACCTGGGCGGCCGAGCGAAGCGAGCCCAGCAGCGGGTAGGGCGAGCCCGAGGCCCAGCCGGACAGCACGATCCCGTAGACGCCCAGCGAGGAGCAGGCCAGCACCACGAGCACCCCGACCTGCAGATCGGCGACCTGCAGCACGGTCCGCTCTCCGAAGATGGAGACCTCACCGCCGAGCGGGATCACGGCAAAGGCGGTGAACGCCGTCACGGTTGAGATCACCGGGGCCAGCACGTATACCCAGCGGTCGGCCAGCGCCGGGGTGATGTCCTCCTTGAGCGCCAGCTTGAGCCCGTCAGCCAGGGATTGCAGCAGCCCGAAGGGCCCGACCCGGTTGGGACCCGGCCGCTGTTGCATGCGGCCGACCACCCGGCGCTCGAACCAGATCATGAACAGCGTCATCACCATGAGGAACACGAAGATCACGACAACCTTCGCGATGGTGAGCCACAACGGGTCGTCGCCGAGCAGTTCCGCAGTGGGTGTCATGACCTACCTCCCCGGGCCGTCTTGGAGGCGGACGTCCCCCCGTTACCGCTACGGACGGTGACCACGGCGCCGTGCCCGACACCGAGGCTGCGCCGGACGGTAGCGGGCCCGGAATTACCCGGCATCCACACCACCCCGGGGGGCAGGTCAGCCGCCGCGACGGGCAGCGTCACCGAGCCCCGCTGAGTAGACACCGTCACGGTGCCACCAAGGCGCACCCCCAGGTCGGCGGCGGTCGCCTCCGACAACAACGCGACAGCAGCCCGAGCCGTGCCGGCCAGGTGTGGCTCACCGTCCTGCATCGACCCGTTGTCGAGCAGCTGGCGCCAGGTGGCCAGCAGGACCTTGCCCTCGTCCCGCTGCCCGCCTTCCGGCGCCGCTGTCGGGGCCTTGCCGCCAGCGTGCCGGCTGCTGTCCCGCCCAATATCATCGTAGGTGCCGAGCGCGGCGAAACCAGCCCACGCCGCCGCAGGCGTCTGGGTGAACAGGTCGACATCCATCTCGACGGCGAGGCTGTCCAGCACCCGGCAGTCCGCAAGCGCAGCGCGGCTGGTGTTGGCGCCGGAGGACAGTGTGCTGCCCAATTCCCGGCGGCGGCCCTCCCAGTCGAGGTAGCTGCCGGTCTTCTCCAGCGCGGAGGCGATCGGCAGCACGACGTCAGCGGCCTTGGTCATCGCCGAGGGCCGCATCTCCAGACTCACCACGAAGGCGGCCCGGCTCAGCGCCTGCTCAGCCAGCCGAGGGTCCGGCAGGTCGCCGGGGTCCACACCGCCGATGACCAGCCCGCCCAGCCCTCCGGACGCCGCGGCGGCGACGATCCCGGCGGTGTCCCGACCGGGCCGGCTCGGCAACGTCACACCCCACGCGCTCTCGATCTCGGCACGGGCCGCCGGATCGGTGACCGGGCGACCGCCGGGGAGCAGCGTCGGCGCCGCCCCGGCTTCCAGCGCTCCCCGCTCGCCGGCCCGCCGCGGTATCCAGGCGATCCGGGCGCCGGTGCTCGCAGCCAGCCGGGCCACCGCGGAATACAGTCCAGGCACCTCGGCGGCGCGCTCACCGACCAGCAGTACCGCCCCGGGCGCGGCCAACGCCTCGCGCGCCGGAGCGTCCAACGTCTGCAGGGCTTCGGGTTCACCGCCGGGCGCCACCCGCAGCAGCGTGCCGAAGGTCCGGCGCACCGCTGGGGTGGTGAACTGCCCGAGGTGCCACACCGGCATGCGACGGTCGCGCGCGGCGCGCCGCAGCCGCAGGTACACGATCGGCGACTCCTCCTCGGGCTCGAAGGCCACGCAGAGCACCGCGGGTGCGGCGCTGAGGTCGTCGTAGGTGACCCCACCGCCCTCCGGGGTGACGCCGACCACGTGCGCGGCCAGGAAGTCCAGTTCCTCGGCCGAGTGCGGGCGAGCCCGGAAGTCGATGTCGTTGGTGGCCAGCGCAACGCGGGCGAACTTCGCGTAGGCATAGGCGTCCTCGACGGTCAGCCGCCCGCCGGTGAGGACCCCGATGCCAGAATCCTTGGCCGCCAGCAGCCCCGTGGCGGCCGCCTGCAGCGCCTCGGTCCACGACGCCGGTCGCAGCTCAGCACCGGGGGACTCCCGGATCAGCGGCCGGGTGATCCGGTCCTCGGCGCTGGCGTAGGTGAAGGCGAACCGGCCCTTGTCGCAGTTCCACTCCTCGTTGACCTGCGGGTCAAGCCCGGCCAGGCGGCGCAGCACGGTCCCGCGGCGCCAGTCGGTGCGCTGTGCGCAGCCGCTGGCGCAGTGCTCGCACACCCCGCGGGTGGACACCAGGTCGAAGGGCCGGGACCGGAAGCGGTAGGCGGCGCTGGTCAGCGCGCCGACCGGACAGATCTGGATGACGTTGCCGGAGAAGTAAGACTGGAAAGGCTTGTCGGCGGCCACCCCGACCTGCTGGTCCGAACCGCGCTCGAGCATCTCGATGAACTCGTCCCCCGCTATCTGCTCGGAGAAGCGGGTGCAGCGAGCGCAGAGCACGCAGCGCTCCCGGTCCAGCAGCACCTCGGTGGAGATCGGGATCGGTTTGGCGAAGGTGCGTTTGGTGTCGAGGAATCGGGACTCCGCCCGGCCATTGGACATCGCCTGATTCTGCAGCGGGCACTCACCGCCCTTGTCGCAGATCGGGCAGTCCAGCGGATGGTTGACCAGCAGCAACTCCATCACACCCTGCTGCGCCTTATCGGCTACCGGCGAGGTGTGCTGCGTCTTCACGATCATGCCGTCGGCGACCGTGAGGCTGCAGCTGGCCTGCGGTTTGGGCATCGGGCGCCCGCCCATCTCCACCTCGACCAGGCACTGCCGGCAGGCGGCGACCGGGTCGAGCAGCGGGTGGTCACAGAACCGCGGCACGATGATGCCCAGCCGCTCGCAGGCCCGGATCACCAGCTCGCCCTTGGGCGCGTCCACCTCGCGACCGTCGATGGTCAACCGGACATGCCCCTCCGGAACGGCACGGGCGGCCCCTGGCGAATTGTCGGCCTGCGTTGCCAGCGTCATCGCCGCGACTCCACTAACGTGATCGTTTGGCGTCCGAAGCCGGGTTGCTGGGCGCACAGGTCCAGGAACTCCTGCCGGAAATACTTGATGCCACTCATCACGGGGCTCGCGGCGCCGTCGCCCAGCGCGCAGAACGAGCGCCCCAAGATGTTGTCGCAGACGTCCAGCATGGTCTCTACATCGGCAGGGGTGCCCTCCTTGCGCACCATCCGCTGCAGGATCTGGCTCAGCCAGTAGGTGCCCTCCCGGCACGGGGTGCACTTACCGCAGGACTCGTGCTTGTAGAACTCGTTCCACTTCATCACCGCCCACGGCACGCTCACGCTGGTGTTGAACACCATCACCGCGGTGGTGCCCAGCATGGAGCCGGCCGCCGCCGCGCCTTCGAAATCGAGCGGGACGTCCAGGTGTTCGGCGGTGAGCAGCGGAGTGGATGATCCGCCCGGCGTCCAGAACTTCAACACGCCCTTCATCCCGCCGGCCAGCTCCAGCAACTCGCGCAACGTGGTGCCCAGGCCGGCCTCGTACTGCCCCGGCCGGTGCACATGCCCGGAAATCGAATAGATCTTCGGGCCGGGGGATTTCTCGGTGCCCATCTGCCGGAACCAGTCCGACCCGCCGTTGACGATGTAGGGCACGCTGCAGATGGTCTCGACGTTGTTCACCACGGTGGGCGCGGAGTAGAGCCCGGAGGTGGCCGGGAACGGCGGCTTGAGTCGGGGCTGGCCCCGCCGGCCCTCCAGTGAATCCAGCAGCGCGGTCTCCTCGCCGCAGATGTAGGCGCCCGCGCCGGCATGGATCACGATGTCCAGGTCGAAGCCGGAATCGAGGATGTTCTTGCCGAGGTACCCGGCCTGGTAGGCCTCCGCGACGGCCTGGTGCAGCCGGCGGTTGCAGTGCAGCATCTCGCCGCGGACGTAGATGTAGCACTCGTGAGCCCGGATCGCGTAGCTGGTGATGATGCAGCCTTCGATCAGTGAGTGCGGATCGGCCATCATCAGCGGCACGTCTTTGCAGGTGCCCGGCTCGCCCTCGTCCGCGTTAATCACCAGGTACTTGGGCTTGACCGCGGCCCCGGTGGCCGCCTCGCCCGGTTTCGCCTGCGGGATGAAGCTCCACTTCAGCCCGGTCGGGAAGCCGGCGCCACCCCGTCCCCGCAGGCCCGAGTCTTTGAGTAGCTGGATGAGCTGGTCGGGCTGGGTGGCCAGCGCGGTGCGCAGCGCGGTGTAGCCCTCCAGCTCGGTGTAGGTGTCGAGGGTCCAGGACTTGGGCGAGAGCCACCGCCGGGTCAGCACCGGGGTGAGCGTCCGCTCGGTCACAGCTCTCCTCCTACTCGCGGTGGTGCGCTCGTCACTTCACTGCGCCGTCACTTTTTGGGGGCCACGGTCGGTGGTGGCGGGGCCTTATCGGGCATCGCCGGTGCCTGCCAACCTTTCTCTTCGGCGAGCCGGTTGCCGGCCAGCGTCTCGGGTGCCGCTGACGGTGCGTCCACCGCCTCCCGCAACTGCTGCGGCTCGCCGAAAAAGCCGGCCAGCTGCAACTCGGCGCTCTGCCAGTCGGTCAGTGGCGCCCCGCGGGTCGGCGCCGGTCGTTCCCCTCGGGTCAACGCGTCCACTAGAGCAACGGCGGACTCCGGGGTCTGGTTGTCATAGAACTCGTAGTTCACCTGCAACACCGGTGCCAGGTCGCAGGCGGCCAGGCACTCGGCGTGCTCCAGGGTGATCGAACCCTTCGAGCCCGGCGCTCCGGCGGTCTCCTCGTGGCCGACTCCCAAGCGTTTGCGCAGCATCGCGTAGATCTCATCGCCGCCCAACGCCGCACACAGCGTGTTGGTACACACGCTGACCAGATGCTCGCCACCGGGTTTGCGCTTGTACATGGTGTAGAAGGTGACCACCGCGCTCACCTCGGCGGTGGTGATTCCCAGTTGCTGCGCGCAGAACGAGATCCCGGCCTGGCTGACGTAGCCCTGTACGCCTTGCACCAGGTGCAGCATGGGCAGCAACGCCGATCGCGATTGCGGGTACCGCTCGATGATCTCCTGGGCCCGTTGCCGGGTCTGTTCATCAAAGACACTGGTGTCCATAGCCGGGCTCATCGGTCCACACCTCCCATCACCGGGTCGATCGAGGCCACCGCGGCGATGACGTCGGCCACCAGGCCACCCTCGCTCATCGCCGGCATGGACTGCAGGTTGACGAAGCTGGGGTCCCGGACGTGCACCCGCATCGGCCGGGTCCCGCCATCGGAGACCAGGTGGTAGCCCAGCTCACCGCGCGGTGACTCCACCGCGGAGTACACCTGGCCCGGTGGCACCGAGAAACCCTCGGTGACCAGCTTGAAGTGATGGATCAGCGACTCCATCGACTGGCCCATGATATTGCGTACGTGCGCCAGCGAGTTGCCCATCCCGTCGGCGCCGATGGACAGCTTCGCCGGCCATGCGATCTTGGGATCCGCCACCATCACCGGGCCGGGTTCCAGCTTGTCCAGACACTGCGCCACGATCTTGAGTGATTGGCGCATCTCCTCCACGCGGAGCAGAAAGCGGGCGTAGCAGTCGGCGTCGGTGGAGGTGGGGACCTCGAAGTCGTATTCCTCGTAGCCGCTGTAGGGCTCGATCTTGCGCAGGTCCCACTCCAGACCGGCGCAGCGCAGGACCGGGCCGGTGATGCCCAGCTGCAGGCAGCCGTCCAGCGGCAGGTAGCCCACATTCTGCAGCCGGTTTTTCCAGATCGGCTGGCCGGTGAGCAGTTTGTCGATGTCCGGTAGCCGGGAGCCCATCACCTTGAGGAAGTCCCGGATCTTGGTGTCGTAGTTCTCGGGCAGGTCCTGCGCGACGCCGCCGGGCCGGATGAACGCGTGGTTCATCCGCAGGCCGGTGAGGAACTCCAGCAGGTGCAGGACTTCCTCGCGCTCGCGGAAGCCGGCGGTCATCCCGGTGAGCGCGCCGAGCTCCATCCCCCCGGTGGCGATCGCCACCAGGTGCGAGGCGACCCGGTTGAGTTCCATCAGCAGCACCCGGATCACCTGCGCACGCCGCGGCACCGTGATGCCCAGCAGCTTCTCAGTGGCCAGGCAGTAACCCGCCTCGTTGAACAGCGGCGAGAGGTAATCCATCCGGGTAACGAAGGTGACGCCCTGGGTCCAGGTCCGGTATTCGCAGTTCTTCTCGATCCCGGTGTGCAGGTAGCCGATCACCGAGCGGGCCTGGG
>CAXUFG010000023.1:0-5487 GCA_964250265.1 uncultured Pseudonocardiaceae bacterium
CCCCCCCGACCGGCCGCCCCCCCCCCCCCCCCGTCCCTCGGCCATCAGGGCAGTGGTGGCGGTAACCGGCCCGGGTTGTCCGATCACAATGCGGTGAAGATCAGGGTCAGTAACCTCAATTTCGAGTGCTGGGGTGTGGTCGGGCCGGCTGATGGTGCGCGCCGGGACGCCCTCAGCAAGCAGACGTCGCAGCAGCGCCCGAATGTCCGGTGTACCCAGCCGGACCAGCGGCGACGCCGTGATCGGCGAGTCTGCGAATGAGTTTGCCAGGGTGTGGCCTCCGATCAGGACTAAGGAGCTCGATCCGCAGCAGAGCAGCGCCCAACCGTCGGCGGCGCGGCGCACCTCACAGCCCAATGCGAGGTAAAAGTCCAGCGATCGGGCTACCATCGAGACCCGGGCGCGCGGCACCCCGGCGGGCCAGCCCGCTACCGGGACCACGGCCCCGGGCTTACCGGCGGTCGACTGCTGATCTGCGCGTTGCGGCATCACTGACTCCGAGAATGTCCTGAAGGGACGCCACCAGGGTCTGGAGCAGCGTGATCGACTCGTAGCTACGGCACCGAGAAGGCGCCGTCAACTCGCAACCTACGGCGAGTATAAGGGCTTGCGTCAAACCGGGCGACGATGTCCCGCTTTCAGACGGCCGCAGGACCGCCCGGGCTGCCGCGCGCGCAGCCAGTGTCGGTCAAGCCTAGGCCCGGCAGTGCCACGGCCCGCGAACGTCACGGAATCGTTCGTTAATCACGGCCTCAGGGGCGTTAACGTGGCTTGGAGGGACCCCCGATCACATGAGCCGACGACAACGCTAATGAGGATCCGATGCAGCTGGGAATGGTCGGTCTTGGACGGATGGGGGCGAATCTCGTGAACCGCGTCATGGGGGGCCACGAATGCATCGTCTACGGCACCGACCCGGCGGCACTCGCCGCCGGGCATGATGTGAAGTCCGCGGCGTGAGCGCAGCCGGCCGCGGGGAGGCACTCGTGCTGTTCGGCATCACCGGTGATCTCGCGGCCAAGAAGCTGTTCAGCTCGCTCTACAACCTCACCTGCCGGGGTCTGCTGCCACCGGTGGTCGTCGGTGTGGCAGCGAACCCGTGGGACTGCGACACGCTCGCCCGGCACGTTCGCGAGTCCCTCGACGCCGCGGGTATGAACGTCACCGAATCGGTGTTCGCCGAACTTCGCGCAGCGCTGCGCTATGTAGCGGGCGACTATCAGGACGCGGGCACCTTCGAGCGGTTGCGCGAGGTGCTGGGCGAGCCCGCCCGAGCCGTCTGCTACCTGGCCATCCCGCCATCACTGTTCGGCGAGGTGGTCGAGGGGCTGGCAGCGGTCGGGCTGACCGAAGGCGGCCGCGTCGTCCTGGAGAAACCCTTCGGTCACGACCTTGCCTCCGCCCAGGAGCTGAACCGGACCCTCCACAAGCACTACCCGGAAGAGGCGATCTTCCGTATCGACCACTTCCTGGGCAAGGAACCGGTGCAGAACCTGATGGTGTTCCGCTTCGCGAACGCCATCCTCGATCCGATCTGGAACCGGTACTTCGTCGACAGCGTGCAGATCACGATGGCAGAGGAATTCGGCGTCGAAGGCCGTGGTGGTTTCTACGACCGGGTGGGCACGCTCGCCGACGTCGTGCAGAACCACATCCTGCAGATGGTCGCGCTGCTCGCGATGGAGCCACCGGTCTCCGCCGCACCCGAGAACCTCCGCGACGAGATCGCCAAGGTGATGGCCGCGATCCGGCCGCTGGGCCGCGAGGACCTCGTGCGCGGCCAGTACGAGGGCTACCGGGATGAGCAGGGCGTCGATCCGGACTCCGACACCGAGACCTTCGTGGCTCTCCGGCTCGAGATCGACTCGTGGCGCTGGGCCGGGGTCCCCTGGTATGTCCGGGCCGGTAAGGCCATGGCCGGCACCGTTACCGAAGCGGTCGTCGAGTTCAAGCGTCCCCCCCGGCCGCTGTTCACCGAGGCAGGCTGTGCGCCCCGCCCCAATCACCTCCGATTCCGGATGAAGCCGGACGACCTGATCACGCTGAGTGTGCAGACGAAGCAGCCGGGCGACGCCTTGCTCAGCCGCACGGCCCTGCTGCATGTCGATCACGATGCCGGCACCCGGACCGAGACCCACGAGGCCTACGAACATCTCCTCAACGATGCCCTCGACGGTGACCCCCGTTACTTCGCCCGCGAGGATGCCGTCGAAGCGGCCTGGCGGGTCGTCGAGCCGACGCTGACCGACCACGAGCCGGTCCACACCTACGCCAAGGGATCATGGGGGCCGGCGGCGGCCGGCGCCGTCGTTCCCGACGGTGGTTGGCACCCGCCCAGCCAGGAGTCAAGGTGAAGGTCGCGGGTGTGGACATCGGAGGGACCAACATCGAGGTCGGGTTGGTCGGCGAGGACCACCATGTGCTCGATCGGGCCAAGGCCGGCACGCCCAGCGAGGGACCGCAGGCCGTGCTGGACACGATCGTCGCCCTAGTGAGATCCCTCGGGGCCGAGCCCGCCGCGGTCGGAGTAGGGATCCCCGGGGTGGTGCACGCAGGCGAGGTGCTGACGGTGCCGAACCTGCCGAACTGGGATGGTCCGATCGACCTCACTGCGGCGCTGCGCACACGGCTCGGCGTGCCCGTCGCGTTCGGCAACGACGCGAACGTCGGCCTGCTCGGGGAATGGCTGGCCGGGGCCGCGATGGGCTCCCGCACGGCGCTCGGGTTGTGGATGGGCACCGGCATCGGGGGCGCCCTGATCCTCGATGGGCGTCCCTTCGACGGAGCGGGCGGCGCGGCCGGCGAGATCGGCCACGTGGTGGTGCGGGCCGGCGGCGCGTTGTGCAGCTGCGGGCGTCGAGGCTGCGTCGAGGCCTACGCGGGTCGCCGATCGATGGAACATGCGGTGGCGACGATGGTCGCCGCCGGCCGCCGTAGCGCCCTGTACGACATCCGGGACGAGGAAGGCAAGAAGACGTTGACGTCGAAGGTGTGGGCCCGGGCGTTGGCCGAACAGGATCCGCTTGCGTGCGAGCTGTTCGCCACGGCGATCGAGACCATCGGCGTCGGTATCGGCTCGGTCATCAATCTTCTCGACGTGGAACGGGTCGTGGTGGGTGGCGGCCTGGCTGAGAAGCTGGGTCAGGACCTCGCCGAGCGGGTCGCCGCAGCCGCCGAACCGTGGATGATGACACCTCATCCCGATCTGAGCTTTGTCGCCGCCGCGTTGGGTGACGATTCGGGGGTGGTGGGTGCGGCCTCGCTGGGTCAGGCACTGCTCATCGGTGGAACCCGCGGTGACCTGAAGGGATGATCAGCCGATGAGCGACGTCGCGGTGGATCAGCACGCCCTGCTGTCGGATTGTGGTGCCGCTGCGCTGGTGACCAGCGCGGGGTCGGTGGACTGGCTGTGCCTGCCCCGTTTCGACAGCGCACCGGTATTCGCGCGGCTGCTCGACGACGACGCGGGGCACTTCCTGATCACCCCGGTCGGCGGCGAGCCCGCCTCGAGCCGCCGTTACCGGCCGGCCGGTCTGGTGCTCGAGACCATCTGGGAGACCCCCGATGGCACCCTCATGCTGACCGAGGCGATGGCACTCGGGCGCCACGAGCGGGGTCATGGGCTGGGTCGTTCGTCCCCGGGCGTGCTGCTGCGACTCGCCTGCTGCCTTCGCGGCGGGGTGAGCGTCCGGGTCGAATACGCCCCGCGGCCGGAGTTCGGATTGGTGCACCCCAGGCTGTGCACCGCGCCGCACGCGGTGCTCGCGCACGGCGGCGCGACGGTGCTCGTGCTGAGCACGCAGCTGGAGCTGGACCTTGATGGGGCCACCGCCGCCGCGGTGGTGACGTTGACCGAGGGCCAGACGCTGGCCTTCGCGCTGGAGCAGGCCAGCGCCTGGGCCCCACCACCGGCCCCGTGGAGCGCCCGGAAGATCCACCGGGGCCTCGACGCCACCGAGACGTCCTGGCGGAGCTGGTCGCAGCTCCATCAGCGCTACGAGGGCCCGCACCGGGCCCTGGTGCACCACAGCGGCGTGGTATTGCAGGGTCTGACCTGCGCGCGGACCGGCGCCATGGTGGCGGCCCCCACGACGAGCCTGCCCGAGGGCGTGGGCAGCGGCCGCACCTGGGACTACCGCTTCACCTGGGTGCGCGACGCGAGCATGACCCTGCAGGGGCTGTGGATCTCGGCGTGCCCGGAGGAGGCCGGGCGGTTCTTCGCATTCCTGGCCACCGCGGCGTCCACCCAGCTCGACCGCGGGCTAGACCTGCAGATCATGTTCGGCGTCGGCGGTGAGCGTGACCTGTCCGAACGCGAGCTCGAGCACCTCTCGGGCTGGCGGGGCAGCGGACCGGTCCGGTCCGGCAACGGCGCGTGGCGCCAACGCCAGCTCGACGTCTACGGCGCGCTGCTGGACGCCGCCTACACCCTGCGCGAACAACTGGGCGAGCTGGACGGGGCGACCCGCGCCTTCCTGGTCGCCGCCGTTGATGCCGCAGCCTCGCGCTGGCAGCAGGACGATCAGGGGATCTGGGAGATCCGTGGCCCGGCCCGCCCGTACCTGCACAGCAAACTGATGTGCTGGGTGGCGCTGGACCGCGGGCTGGCGATGAGCGCGACGCTGCGACCGGGTGATGACCGGACAGCGACCTGGTCAGCCGTCCGCGACCAGCTCCGCGATGCCATCCTCACTCAGGGCTGGAGTGAGCAAGCGGGTGCCTTCACGCAGTCGTTCGGCTCCGACGAGCTCGACGCCTCGACCTTGCTGCTGGCCATCGTGGGATTTCTGCCCTCCGACGACACCCGCCTGCTCGCCACCATCGACGCCATCGAGCGGGAGCTGAGCGACGAGCGCGGGCTGCTCTACCGCTACCGGGGCGATGACGGGCTCGACGAGCCGGAGGGAACCTTCCTGCTCTGCACCTTCTGGTTGGCCCACGCATTGGCAGTCACCGGCCAGATCACCCGGGCTCGCGCCGTCTTGGACCGGGCCGCTGATTGTGCTACCAGCCTGGGACTATTCTCCGAACAGGTCGACACCGATACCGGGGAACTCCTGGGCAATTTCCCCCAAGCCTTCAGCCACCTCGGACTCGTCACCGCGGCGTACGCCCTCGCCGAAGCCGAACGCACACTCAGACCAGTTGTCGGCGGAGCCCGTTAGGTCGTCGGGACCGGCCTCGCCGCCGGTCGAGGGGTCACATCGCGCGGTCGGCTAGAGCGGCGAGCAGCTCCATTGCTGGAGGTTTACACGGTATACAGCTTCAGCTTGCTGTGCAGGCTGGACGCGAGCCGCTGGAGGTCGTCTGGGTCGCTGGTGACAACCAGAGCGTGCAGGCGCAGCGCGGTGACCACCACCAGCGCGTCGATGACGTCGGAGGTACCCGCTCGGCCGCAGATCACGCCGGCCGCCTTGCCGAATTCCTCGGTGTCCGGTGTCACCTGGCAGCCCCGGAGCAGCCGGGATAGGTTCGGGTGCGGTGCGG
>CAXUFG010000023.1:5587-35687 GCA_964250265.1 uncultured Pseudonocardiaceae bacterium
CCATGCTTGGGCCAGGACCACGACTGGGACGATCGGGCGTGCCCCGCCGGCGAGGCTCTGCTCGTGCAGCGCCCACACGCCGCGGTGACGCCGTTCACCGGCCAACAGCGCGCCGGTGTCGTAGACGATCCCTGGCACCTAGCTAGCGGCCCGCTGCGGCGGGATAACCCCGGCATCGATGAGCGCCTGACGCGCCTCGGCCCGTTCAGCGTCGGTCAGGGCACCGTCATCAGCCTCGAACTCCGCCACCGCGGCCAGCCCGTCAGCGATGGCGGCCTGCTCCGCGGCGGCCCGCTCAGCGGCCCGAGCGAGCCATACGGAGACCGGCAACCCGGCGGCCTCGGCGGCGGTGCGGATCGCGTCCTCCACCTCAGGGGGAACTGAGATCGACAGCCTGCTCACACTCATAGACTGAGACTACCACTAGTATTACCGCAGTAACATCGGGCGCCAGGCAGCCGCCACCTCCGAACCCCAGCACAGCGTCGGGCCGGGCCGATAGCGTTCGCGGCCATGGTGAGATCATCCGAGAACCTGCGCGCCACGCATCGCTGCGCCGAGTGCGGCCATGAGGTCGCCAAGTGGGTGGGTCGCTGCCCGGAGTGCCACTCCTGGGGCAGCGTGGTGGCGGCCGGTCGGCGACCAGTCGCGGCGCTCGCCCCCGGGGCACCATCGGCGCCGGCCCGCCCGATCTCCCAGGTCGATCTGCACTCCGCGCAGGCCACCCCCACCGGGGTGGCCGAACTCGACCGGGTGCTCGGTGGCGGCCTGGTCCCCGGCGCCGTGGTGCTGCTGGCCGGCGAGCCAGGAGTGGGCAAATCCACCCTGCTCCTGGAGGTCGCCCACCGCTGCGCGATGGCCGGACGCCGCGCGCTCTACGTGACGGGCGAGGAGTCCGCCGGCCAGGTCCGGCTGCGGGCACAGCGCACCGGCGCCCTGCACGACGAGCTGTTCCTGGCCGCCGAGTCGGACCTACCCGCGGTACTCGGGCACCTCGACGCCGTCGATCCGGGGCTGCTGATCGTCGATTCGGTACAGACGATGTCCTGCCCCGGCGTCGAGGCCAGCGCGGGCGGGGTGTCCCAGGTTCGGGCGGTGGCCAGCGCGCTGATCAGCACTGCTAAACAGCGCGGGCTGCCGGTGGTGCTGGTCGGCCACGTCACCAAGGACGGCACGGTCGCTGGACCCCGGGTACTGGAGCACCTGGTGGACGTGGTGCTGAGCTTCGATGGCGACCGGCACTCCACGCTGCGGATGGTCCGCGGGATCAAGAACCGGTTCGGGGCCGCCGACGAGGTCGGCTGCTTCGAACTCACCGATGGCGGCATCGTCGGCTTGCCCGACCCGTCGGGGCTCTTTCTCAGCCACCATGACGGTGCGGTAACCGGGACGGCGGTGACGGTCGTGGTGGAAGGCAAACGGCCGTTGCTGGGCGAGGTCCAAGCGCTGGTGGCCGAGTCCGCACTGGCCAACCCGCGGCGCGCGGTGAGCGGCCTGGACTCATCCAGAGTGGCGATGATCCTGGCAGTCCTGGAGCGACGGGGCCGGGTGAAGTTGGCGGGATCAGATGTGTACACCGCGACGGTGGGCGGGATGCGGGTGGTGGAGCCGGCGGCCGATCTCGCTGTTGCGCTATCCGTCGCCTCGGCCGCAGATGACCTCCTGCTGCCCCCGCACACGGTGGTAATCGGGGAGGTCGGGCTGGCCGGGGAGGTCCGGCAGGTGACCGGGCTTCGCCGGCGCCTGGCGGAGGCCGCCCGGCTGGGCTTCCGGCACGCACTCGTGCCACCCGACCACACTCGGGACGGCGCCGCCGCCGCGCCGACCGGGATGCGCCTGCACGCGGTGGCAGACCTGGGTGGTGCGCTGCGCTGGTTGCGTCCGTGATCCGCGGGACGCCGCCTCCAGCGGAAACCATGGTGCCGGGTTGGCATAGTGGTGATGGAAGACGTTGCGTTCGATGGCGCGGCGGCCGGGGTGTCGCGGCTGTTCCGCTGGGTAGCCCACCGCCATCAGCAGCGCGATAGCCAGGTCGTCCCGGTCACCGATGCCGATCACCTTCTTCACCTTGGCTTCGTCCCAGCCATTCATCGGCGAGGTGGCCAGCCCCATCCCGGTGGCCGCGAGCATCGCGTAGGTCGCCGCGATCATGGCGTCCTTGATCGCGTACTCGCGAAGCAGACCCCGCTCGTCGAGGTCCTGCTGGAACGCCTGGGATGCGGCGGAGAAGCTCGCGATGACCGGGTCGTTCCACGCCCCGTTGTGGTGGGCCTGGCGAAACACGTCGCTGTGATCGTCGGTCCAGGACTGCGGCTCGGCCACGAACACCAGTACGACAGGGGCCTCCTGCGGCTGTGGTTGACCACCGGTAGCCCACGCCAGACCACCGCGACCTTCGTCGCTGGAGACCACGACGATGGACCGATCCTGCAGGTTCCAGCTGCTGGGCGCTTCGATCGTGACAGCGAGCAGGGACTCCAGGATGGCTGCCGGGATGGGATCGGGACGGTAGTGGCGGACGGTACGGCGGGTGCGGATGGCGTCTTCGACGGAGAGGGTCTGGTTGGTCATGGCACTAACTATGGAGACTAACTCCTCAGTGGGAAGACAGCACTAAAAAGTGCGTTACTCTCTCCACATGCACAGCTTAGTGGACTCTTCCGGCCTGCCGGCCGACGCCTACTCGGCCAAGTGCCCCACCCGCCAGGTCCTCGACCGCATTGCCGGCAAGTGGACGGTCCTGGTGGTGGACGCCCTTCTGGCCGGCACCATGCGCTACACCGACCTCAGCCGCCGCATCGAGGGCGTCTCGCAGAAGATGCTCACGCAGACCCTGCGCCAGCTCGAAGCCGATGGCTTCATCACCCGCACGCTGCACCCCACCGTCCCGCCGCGGGTCGACTACGACCTGACTGGACTGGGCCGCAGCCTGGCCGAGCCGATCACCGCACTCCGGCAGTGGACCGAAGCACACATCAACGATATCGAACACGCTCGACGCCGTCTCCAGCCGTAGTGTCGTGCGGGCTACCCATCCACAAGGGACGGGTAGCCCGCACAGGGTTCGGGGCCGTTACCCCTGGGTGTGGTGGCGGATGAGCGCGACGAGTCGGGTCATGCTGCGTCGCCGGCCCCAGGCGATGATCGCAGCCAGCACCAACACGGCGGCCGGCATAACTACCAGCTGCGGGCCAAACATCAACAGCGTGGTGAGGACGGCACCGATCATCAGGCCGACGAACGCCAGCCCGGCCAGGCCGCAGAGCAGCGGGGTCAGCAACGCGATCGCGCCGATGATCTCCAGCACCCCGATGACGTACATGCCCGCTACGCCGAGCCCCATCGCGTGGAAGCCCGCCACGGCCTGCGGGTCCGCAGTGACCTTGGGGATTGCCGCCATCACGAACACAGCTGCGGTCACAACCTGCAGCCCCCACAACGCGATGTTGCTCCCTCGTCGCTGCGTCGCCGGGTCAGCGGCCGCGGTAGGTACGCCTGCTGGGGTGGTGATCGTCTGAGTCATCGCCGGGGTCCTCTCGCTCGGTGGGTCTCTCACCACTGCGTCGAACGAGACAGCGGGATTTCGACATGCGCCCGCCAAATCGGATCGGATTCCTACCAACCCTTCCGGATGCCCGACGCGAAGCTAACGCAATTCGACCCTCTGCGCGTCGGGCCGCGGGTGCGGGTGCGCAGCATGCCGTCCCGGGCTCGCGAGAGGCGATCGGGCTCCAGTGCCCGGCGCAGGTAGAAATGTAGGTCTGCAACGTGTTCGCGACGGTAGGCGGTGGTTGCGCACCCCAGAGAACCTCGATCAGCCGATCGGCTGAGACCACCTGGTTGGCGTGCACCACCAGCGCCAGCAGCAGCCGCTCCTTGGCGCTGGACAACTCGATCCGGCGGTGCTGGTCGCGCACGTCCAACGTCCCGAGAATCGCGAACTCCACCACGGTCTCCAGAACCCGCTCCAGTGGCGCTTCAGTATTTTCTCAGTCCGCGCGCCCATCCTGCGTGGTTAAGCGTTCACCGATGGAGGGCAGCCATGGTCGCAAGCACAGGAACTGATCACAGACTAGCCAACCGCCCGCACCAGCCGGTCGCCGCGGCACCGCAGCCATACCCTTCAGTGGCTGTCAGATGCGCTAACGGATGACCACATTCGCTGCCGGGCTGGGTGAGCTCGACATACGCCCCGGCGATCGAGTGTTGATCATGCTACCCGAGGGTCCCGGCTTCACCGAGGCACTCACCGTCACAACCCAGCGGGGCGCCTTGCCACTGCCAGTCAATCCGCAGGTACCAGTCCACGACATCGCGGCCGTCGTCGCAGAGGCAGACGCCCAACTGGTGCTGCTGACAGTGGATCGGATCGACACGCTGGCCGCGCTCGGAGCCCAGCCACCGATGCTGGTGGCGGGGCCCCAGGGGCCCTGGGCAGCCGCGCTGCGAATCCACTGAGTACAACCGCTTCGTATGGCCCGGTCCGCATGTGCTCGTGAGGCAGCGCGCAAAGCGCACGCGCGACTGTGATTACCGGCCTGCGTCGTCGGCTACCGGCGCGAAAGCGGGGCGTACTGAGGGTCCGAGGGCGAACATCAGGGCGAGCGCGACGCTGACCAGCACGGTGAGTAGCGGCATGACCAGCGCCAGCAAGGTAGCCACGATATAGCCAACCAGGCCTAGGAGGTAGCGGATGGTGACGTCGCGGACGAACTCCCGGGTCAGACCAGCCACCAGAAGCTCGGCGCGGGCCAGGTGGTGCCAGATCAGATTGAAAACGAGCGCGGCGCCGGTCAGGGTGGCGCCGTAGAGCAGGCTCGCGGTCGCCGCGTCCGCGCCGGCGGTGTGCTCGGCCACCAGCCGGGTGGGCAGTGGCACGAAGGACACCAATCCGAGCAGCAGCAGGTTGAGCAGGAGCATCAGCTGATCAACCCGGTTGACCACGCGGAACAGCGCATGGTGGTTGGCCCAGATGATCCCGATCTGCAGGAAGCTTGCGGCGTAGGCGCCGATCTGGGGCAGGGCGTGTCCCAGAGCCGTGGCAAGGCTTGTCCCCGCCGGGGCCTCGACCCGGACGTCGAGAATCAGCAGCGTGATCGCGATGGCAAGGACCCCGTCGCTGAACGCCTCCAGCCGTTCGGTATCCCCGCGGTCTGTCCCACCGCCCCACCATCGACTCATGTTCGCACCGTCACTCCGGCTTGCCGTCGGCGATCCAGCGGGCCACAACGTCGATCCGCTCCGCGGGCCACGCGCTGTCGCAGGGCATCGATCCGGCCCGGACCTGGCCGAGGATGGCGTCGGCGTGGGTGACCACATCAGGATAGGACCACAGATCGAAAGCGAACCGCATCGACTGCCGGTCGCGGGCCCGGAACAGCGGCTTGACGTGCGCGGCGAAGCTGACCTTCTCGCCCGGGCCGGGCAGCACCGGCGGCTCCTCGGTGGGATCGGCCGGTCCAGCCAGCGCGGAGATCCGCGAGCCCGGTGTGGCGTTGCACACCCACCACCATTGCGGCATGGGCATGTTCGCCGGCGGCTGCGCCTGGGTCTGGGAGTTCTCCACCGCCAGCCGGGAGCCCCATTCCAGGTAACCGGTGAAGGCGGCCTGGAACTCCGGGTCAGCGGGCAGGCCGGCCTCGGCCGCGGACTGGCTCAGCAGTGCCACCCAGCGGGCGCGTTGGGCCTCGGTGAGGCATTTTCCGACATGGTGGGAGATCATCTGGGCATACCCGCCGTAGGTCTGGCTGTAGGCCTTCGGGCCGCCGAACACCTCGCCCAACCAGGCCGCGACCCGCTCGGGATGATCCGGGGACATCTGCGCGAACAGCGGTGCGAGCAGCGGATCAGCCGGCACGTACTTCTGGTAGAAGAGCCGGGTCATGCGCAGCAGCGCGGGTAGCCCACCGGCCCACTCGAACAGCGTCGGCTCCTCGGCCGGCGCTGGATCGGCGAAGTTGATGTACCAGTGCATGCCGGAGCAGAACGGCTTGTTCTGGGAATGCCCGCACCGGCACAGGCTGTAGTGCTCCGTTGAGGCACCCGCATCCCTCGGCTCGGCCCGCCCATCGCCGTCGGCCAGCGGCAGGCTGCCGGTGACCCGGTAGGGACCGTCCTTGGACACCTCGATCGCCGGCTCCCGGTTGGCCTGGTCGACCTGCTCGCGGGCCTCCCGGCCATCGACCGCGTAGCTCAACGCCCCGGACGGGCAGGCCCGAACCGCCGCAATGATCTCATCTGCCCGCCCACCGGAGGGAGTCACGAACGGCTCGGAGCCGGCATGGAAGACGGTGGCGAGCCGGTCGGTGCAGAACCCGGAATGCGCGCAGATCCCGCGGTTGTCCAGCACGGTGACCCCCACACCCGGGTAGGTGTCCCGGCGGTCGGCGACCCGGTTGGGGTCTTTGGCCCCGGTGAACCCGATCCTCGCATGGGTGCCGTCGCAGAACGGCTTGCTCCCCGATTCACCGCAGCGGCAGAGTGCCATCGTGGGTCGGGCCGGGATCGGCTCGCCGAGGTGGTTGGTCATGTCCCCCGCGTTGGTGACCAGGTAGGGGCCGTCGGTCATGCTCTGGATTCCCGGCGGCAACGCGGCCTGGATCTCGCGCAGCTCGGCGCGCCGCGCCGCTGCGGCGGTGTCGTCGGTGGCCAGCATGACGGCGAGGTCCTGCAACGCGGCGGTGGCCTCGATCAGCTCGGGTGGCGCGTCTGGTCTGGTCCGCAGCTGGGTGGCCGCCCTAGCCAGCGCCTGAACCCGCTCGTGCGCCGGCCCGCTGGCGGGCATCGCCACGTCCGCGCCGGGCGCCGGGCTCTGGGAAGCCAGCTCGGCCAGCGGGCGCAGGACGCTCGCTACCAGCCGCTGCGCGAGACTTCCCAGGTCTTGGGCGTCAGTGCGCAGCACCTCGTAGACGGCGGTGAACAGGCCCGCTGCCGGATCCGGGGTCGTGGCCACCGCCTGCTTGAGCTCGGCGGCGCGGGCCAGCAGTGGCGCCAGTTCCTCGGTCGCTGCGACGCGTTGGCTGGCCGGCTCGGGTGAGGCCTGGTCAGGCAGGTGCGCCACCAGGGTGCCGGCCATCTCCGCCAGCGCCGCACCGACCGGCTCCAGCCGTTGGGCCACCGGCGCCTGGGTGTCGGCGCGAATGCGGGCGCAGAACTCGGCCGCTTCCTCAAGCCGCTCCGCCAGCAGGATCCAGGCCGCATCACGGTGCGGCATGAGGTAGTCGTTTTCGTAGAACAGCTCGAAGCTGGGCCCGGCGGTGTGACCCGGATGATCCGGCCCGGCCGGCAGCGTGGTGATCAGCTCACCCAGCGGCTTGATCACCCGGACCATCAGTGCGATGGTCACGTCGGCCAGCGTCGCCAGCTGGTCGTCAGTTTCCTCGGTGTGTGCGAAATACCGCTCCAGCGCCTGCAACAGGATCTCGTAGCCGACATTGAACAGATCCGCGCACCGCGCGGTGGTCGGATCGCTGAGCAGCGGCACCGAGCTGTCGTGCGGGCAGGGCCGGACGTTGGCCACCAGCACGGGGCGCACCGGATCGAAATCCGGGTTGGCCTCCCGGGCCTGCTGGTATTCCTCCAGGATCGCCACGAACTGCCCGAAGTGCGCGGTGCGCCAGTCCCCGCGCGGTCCCTCCCCCTGCTCCAGGATCTCCTCGATCGCCCGGCACGCCGAGGCCAGGTCGGTGACCGCGATCAGCTCCGGCCAGCAGAAGTGGGGCGCGGTGGCCTGCGCGCGGGGCGGGCCGACGAACAGCCGCCGTTCGCCGAGCTTGCCGGCCAGCCGATGCAGGCCCGTCTCGATCGATCGGTACAGGTGCCCGACCGTGGCGAAGTCCTGCAGCCGCGGGACGATGTCACCCTCGGCCACCAGCGGGATCGCCGCGCCGTGCGCGACCAGCCCCTCCGCGTCATCGATCGCCATCCCCTCGGGCCGCTCCAGGAACATGAAGTGCCGCAACGCCCGCTCCCCGAAGGGCAGCAGTGCCAGCTGCACCCCAGCCGGGTAGTGGTCGGCCGGCTGGGGCAGGTTCGGGCGAGCCAGGTGCGGCGCGGCCCCGATCGCCGAGAGCAGGTTGTGTACCAGCGCCAGGTGCAGCATCTCCTGGGTGGCCACCCGGGAGATCTGGCGCCGCCACCGGGTCACCGCTGCCAGCTCCGACTCGGTCAAGCCCTCGTCGGTGGACTGCTTGAGGGAGAACGCCGCGAACAGGTACTGGCACATGATCGCGTGCTCCAGCTCCGCTGCCTGGCAGAGCATGTAGATCAGCGCTTCCCGATGCTCGATCACGAACGGCGCCTCGGGCGCAGCCAGACCGCCCCGAGCCGCAATGACCTGAGCCAGCCGGCCCTGCCCGGCGGCGGACGTCGGATCACCCATATCTGCCCCTACCTCATCTTCGTCCGACCGAACCACGACCACCTGGAGGTGACAGTGCCTGGCGGCAGATTACATGATTACTAGATTTGGCCTACTCGCGAAGCAGACCACGCTCCAGTCGTAATGTCGTGCGCTGGGCCGCTACCTCTGGGTGTAGTGGCGGATCAGCGCGATGAGCCGGGTGACGCTGCGGCGCCGACCCCAGGCGATGACCGCGGCCAGCACCAACACGGCGGCTGGAAAGACCACCAGCTGGAAACCGGACATCAACAGGGTGGTGAGGACCGCACCGATCATCAGGCTGACGAACGCCAGCCCGGCCAGGCCGGAGAGCAGCGGGGTCAACAGCGCAATCGCGCCGGCGATCTCCAGCGACCCGATGACGTACATACCCGCCACGCCGAGCCCCATCGCGGTGAAGCCCGTCACGGCCTGCGGGTCGGCAGTGACCTTGGGGATTGCGGCCATCACGAACACCGCTGCGGTCACCACCTGCAGGCCCCACAACGTGATGTTCACCCCTCGTCGCTGCGCCGGGTCAGCGGTCGCGGTGGGTACGCCGGCTGGGTGGGTGATCGTCTGAGTCATCGTCGTTGTCCTCTCGCGCGGGGGTCTCTCACCACTGCGTCGAACAAGACATCGGGATTTCGACACGCACCCACAAGCCGGTTCCACTTGGCCGTCCAGCCCTCCGGCTCCCGAACTCAACGACAGAGCTGTTGGGGCTTCCTTGATCAAACAGCGCTGCTGTTGAGCTCGGGAGACGCAGAGCGAAGCCGACTCCATGCGAAGATCCACTGGATGGGTTCGATCTGCCCGGCTTCGCCGGCTAGTTCGGGTTGGCGTGCAGGCTGAAGGTGCGCCGGTAGGCCTGCGGGGTGGTGCAGACCTGGCTGCTGAAATGGTGGCGCAGCAGGTCGGCGGTGCCGAAGCCAGTGCGGCGGGCGATCTCGTCGATGGTCAAGTCGTCCTGTTCGAGCAGTTCCTGGCTGAGCAGGATCCGGTGCCGGGTCAGCCACCGGTGCGGGGTGGTGCCGGTGGCGACGGCGAAGCGGCGGGCGAAGGTCCGGGGCGACATGTGGGCGCGTTCGGCGAGGCCCCCGACCGTGATCTGTTGGTGCAGATGAGCCTGCATCCAGGCCAGCAGCGGCGCGAGGTCGTCGCCGTCGCCGGCGCGGCGGGGCACGGGGGTGCGGATGTATTGGGCTTGGCCCCCGTCACGGTGGGGCGGTACGACCATGCGGCGAGCGATGGCGTTGGCCACCCGGGCGCCCAGTTCGCGACGGACCACGTAGAGGCAGGCGTCGATACCGGCGGCGGTGCCGGCGCTGGTGATGATCTGCCCGTCGTGGACGTAGAGCCGATCGGGCTCGACCCGCAGGGTGGGGAACCGGCGGGCGAGTGCGTCGGCGTCGTACCAGTGGCAGGTGATCCGCCGGTTCTCCAGCAGGCCCGCCGCGGCCAGCAGGAACACTCCCGAGCACACGCTGAGCACGGTGGCGCCGCGGCGCAGCGCCCCCGCCAGGGCGCCGGTGACGCCGGCGGGGACCGCCACGTCACCGGTTTCCCAGGCGGGCACGATCACCAGATCTGCGCTGGCGACCCGGTCCAGCCCGTAATTCACCCGCAGCGTGGTGCCGCCGAGCGCGGGCAGCCAGCCGCGCCGGGCCGCGCACACCGCGAAGTCGAAGGCGGGTAGCCCATCGGCGGTGCGGTCCAGACCGAACACCTCACAGGCCACGCCGAACTCGAAGGGATGGATCCGCCCATCGACGAGCGCGACGACATCACGCAACACGTTTGGCAGTATATGCCCGAAGTGTGGCTGTCCCGCCACTCCCTTTAAGGGCCCGGCCAGGCGCAGGCTTGGTTCAGGCACGCGCCCCGGCCGGACCGTCCAGCCTTCGCGGCGCTGCCTGACTGGCGCTAACGCGTGATGCCGGCCTGGCTGTTCACCCTTGGTTTCATCGCGCTGTGCTACGTCGCCGCCTGGCGCTACGGCGTCGACAGCCGCGGCGACCGGAACTGGCGAGGGCACTCACCCTCGGCCGATCTGGCCGCTATCCGCGGTTGGCTGCGCCGGGTGTCGGGCGAGGTGCGCGAGCTCGAGGAGCGGCGCGCCCTGCTGGACCGGCCGTGGGAGGAGGAGTTCCTGCACTGGGCCCACGACGGGCGGGCCTGGCACCTGCACGGGCACCTCACTCCCCCACCGCGGCGGCGAACTCGGAGTGTCACTTCCCGGGGCTGGTGTCCCGGGCTGGCTGCGGCCGGTGACCCTGCACGCCCGAACAACCCGGCGAGGCCGCGCAGTTGAGCATCGGGACTGTCGGACGGCGCTGGCATGGTGTCGCTCATGACAGTCCAGATCCCAGGCTTCCAGGAGCACGCAGTTCAGGTGGGTGACCATGTGGTGCAGGTCGCGTCGGGGGTGACGGGCCGCCGGTGCTGTTGCTGCACGGATTCCCGCAGACCCATCTGGCCTGGCGCCGGGTGGCCCCGATGCTGCGCGACGGCTTCCGGGTCGTCTGCCCCGACCTGCCCGGCTACGGTGCCAGCGACAAGCCGCGCGGCGACCCGCACCATGAGCAGTACTCGAAACGGACCACCGCCGGGACCATGGTGCGGCTCATGCACCAGCTCGGCCACGAACACTTCAGCATTGCCGGTCACGACCGCGGCGCGCTGGTCGCCTTCCGCGCCGCTCTCGATCACCCGGATGACATCGAAAACCTCGTCACGGTGGGTGTCATCCCCACCATCGACATGTGGGAGGCGTTGACCGGTGTGGCCGGCGTATTCGCCTTCCACCTCTACCTGCTCGCCCAACCCACTGACATCCCCGAGCGAATGATCAGCGCGGATCCCGATACGTTCTTCGGGCACTTCCTCGACACCTGGGTCGGCGACCCCACAGTCTTCAGCGGCGAGCTCCGCGAGACCTATCTAGCCGCCGCCCGGGCGCCTGGCGCAATTCACGCCATCTGCGAGGACTACCGAGCCGGCGCCTTCATTGACGGCAACCACGACGCCGCCGACCGCGACGCGGGCAGGCAGATCGCGGTGCCGACGTTGGCGATCTGGGAAGACCCCGGCGACGCACCGCTGCCGTTCGACCCGAAGGCGGTGTGGCAGAGCTGGGCCACCGACCTACGCACGCTGGTTCTCCCCGGCGGCCATTTTCTCCCCGAGGAACGCCCGGACGAGATCGCTGCCGCGATCCGCCACTTGATCATCTGAGATCGGCGGGGTGAGTCCCACCCATACTGCATTCCCGGCATGGACGGCTGGTGTTGACATCTGACTCTGCCCGGTGCTTCTCTTCAACCAACTGGTTGGTTGATAACGAGTAGACGTGACTGTCAGCGATGCACGATCGGCCCGGCGAGGCGCGAACCGTCGAGCGCTCCTGGTTCAGGCGGCGTTCGATGCCATCGCCGAGAAGGGATTCGAGGGCCTGCGCCTGCGTGCGGTCGCCGCTCAAGCGGGTATCGACCACTCGACGCTGCATCACTACTTCCCGACCAGGCAGGACCTGGTCGCGGCCGTCGTCGAGTTCGCGACCAGCCAGTTCTGGACGACGATGCCCCCCGGAGGAGCCGCCGCCGCAAGGCTTTCCACCCACTTGGCGACGCTTGCCGGGATGATCCGGCAGCAGCCGGCGCTGTTCACCGTGCTGCGGGAGATCGACCTGCGGGCCAGCCGGGATCCAGCGGTGCGGGAGATCAGGGATCGCTCCGAGCAGGGCTGGCGGACCGCGTTGCGCGGCGTCCTGCAGGTCACCGATCCGGCCGTTGATCTGGTGATCGCCACCGTCAAGGGGATCAGCCTCACCCCCGATCGGGCCGCCGACGTGCTCGACGAGCTCGCCTCACTTCTCACCAAGGAGCACTCATGACCGAATCATTGGATGTCATCGTGGTTGGCGGCGGCATCGCCGGGCTCTGCCTCGCCCAGGGGTTGCGGCAAGCCGGCGTGAGCGTCGCGGTGTATGAACGCGACCGAGGCCCCACCGACCGGCTTGAGGGTTACCGCATCCACCTCAACCCGGCTGGTAGCCGGGCACTGAAGACCTGCTTGCCGCCGCAGGTGTGGGATTCCTTCGTCGCGACCGCGGGCGAGCCCGGCGGTCTCGGCTTCCTGACCGAGCAGTTGCGGGAACTCGTCGTCATCACCGACGAGCCCGCGGCCGACCCGGCACAGAGCTCCCACGCGGTGGACCGGATCACCTTGCGCCAGCTGCTGCTGTCCGGTCTGGACGACTCGGTGCACTTCGGCAAGACATTCACCCGCTACGAGCAGCACGGCGACAAGGTGACCGCCTTCTTCGAGGACGGCAGTTCCGCCACCGGAGATCTGCTGGTCGGCGCCGATGGCGCCAACTCCGCGGTGCGCCGGCAATTCCTCCCGCACGCCGAGCGGGTCCCGACCGAGGCGCTGTCCACCGCGCTGAGGTTCCCGCTGACCGAACAGACCAGGAGCTGGGTGCCGCACCGGCTCGCGACCTCGATGAACATGATCGTGGCGCCGAATCCCTTCTTCCTGTTCACCTCGGTCTTCGAGCGCCGCTCCGAGGTACCGGTCGACACCGGCAGGCCGTACCAGAGCTACATTCTGTGCGCCTTCGTCGCCGATCGATCCGCCTACCCGCGCGATGTGCACGACCTCGACCAACGATGCCTGCAGCACGTCGTCGAAGGGATGACCGTCGGCTGGCACCCGGACCTACGCCGCCTGATTGCCGAGGCCGACCCGGACAGCGTCACGCTCGTGGAGCACAAGACGTCGGTTGCGGTGCCGGCCTGGCCGAGCACCACCGTGACGCTGAGCGGAGATGCCATTCACAGCATGCCGCCGGTGGGTGGGCTGGGCGGCAACGCCGCGCTTCGAGACGCGAGCCTGCTCTGCACCACGCTCAGCGCGGTACGTAATGGGCAGTCCGCTCTGATGCCGGCCCTGCGCCGCTACGAGGAAGAGCTGCGGCGCTGCGGCTACGCCGCGATCCGCGCCGCACTGCACACCCAGCGACAGGGCCTGCGCAGCAACCGGGTCACGGTGGCAGGGTCCCGGGCCTGGTTCCGGGCCTGCCACACCATCCCCGCGCTCAAGCGGCTCAACCTGCCGTATCGGAGCCAGGCACGACCTCGAGCATGGGAGAGCTCACGAATCACATCTTGACAGTTGACTGTCTAAATGACAGTGTTCTGTCGATGACGTCTCACTCTGGCCGGACACCCGAAGGGGACGCCGCCACGGATCTGGTTCTTCGCACCTTTCGAGCGAACGGGGCGTTCCTCGCCGCCGGCGACCGGCTGGCAGCAGAGCTGGGGCTCACCTCGGCGCGGTGGCAAGTGTTGGGAGCGGTGGCGCTGGCCGGGCGGTCGCTGACCGTGGCGCAGATCGCCCGGCGGATGGGCCTCACGCGGCAGAGCGTGCAGGTCTCGGTGAACCGGTGTCTCCAGGATGCGCTCCTCGAAGCAGACGAGAACCCCGATCACCGACGCTCGCCACTCATCGAGCTGACGGAGCTCGGCGGCGTGACCTATGCGGAACTGGAGCGGCGGCAGGTCAAGTGGATTAACGAGCTGGCCGCCGGACTGAACCCTTCGGAGGTCTGGACAGCCACCCGGATTCTGCAGGAGCTGAGCAACAGGCTGGAGGCCACCCCGCCCAGCGGCGGAAGGGAGAGGTGAGATCGTGGAGCTTCGAGAGATAGATGAACAGACCACCTACCTGCAGCAGCTGCAGCAGGACGGCGGTCCGGTCGTGCTCATCAACCAGTTCACCATGGCACCCAATGACGTCGAGCGATTCCTCGAAGTGTGGGCCGAGGACGCCGGCTTCATGAAGTGCCAGCCCGGATTCGTCTCCACCCAGCTGCATCGTGGCACCGCCGGCAGTACGACGTTCGTCAACATGGCCGTGTGGGAGTCCGCCAGAGCGCTTGGCGAGGCGTTTCGCTCGCCCGAGTTCCGCGAGCGCAGCGCCCGGTATCCCGACAGCGCCGTCGCGACGCCACACGTCTTCCAGAAGCTCGCCGTACCGGGGATCTGCGTAGCGTAATACGATCACATCTGCATACTCATCTAAAGGGGCTTTGTCTCGGACCGGCGAGGTGGCGGCTGGGTTGGTGGGTGGCGCGGCGGTTGGGTGGGGCCCGTTTGAGGACATCGCCAACGGACAGCAGCCTGACCCTCAGAGTCCATGATCACGATTTCGGTGCGTTAAGTGACACGTCATGTCACCTTAGGCACCGAACCCGTGATCAAGCCCTGTCAGTCGATGATTCGAGGTCATCTCACGAGGCTACGTCTTGGACCACCGAGACGTTCAGGACCGCCGCAATTCATCGGCAGCGTCCCGAATCATTGCCACTGCGTCGGCGCCTGTTACGCATCCTCCCCGAAGCGCATTGAAGGCCGAGATGAACGAATCCACCTCGTCGGGGTCATCAATACTTTGCTCCCCTGCCAACGATTCCACGGATGTCCATCCGGACAAGGCCAAGCAGCTCGACCCGAAGGAGTTCGAGAAGTCCGGCCAGACCCTGACTGACGAGGACGACACCGATAGTGACGAGTGATCAGCTCGCTGCGGAGCTGGATGCCGCGGACAAGGTGCCGGCGGCGTGGCGGACAGCGTTTCTGGCCGTGCCCCGGCACCACTTCCTCCCGTCACAGATCTGGGTGGACGACGAGCACGGCACACCGCAACCGCTGCACCGGAATCACGATCCTGACCAGTGGCTGGCTGCCGCGTACCGGAATGTGCCGATCCTGACCCAGTTCGACGATGGTCAGACCGGATGGCCGGACACCAGCGGCGAGCTGTGCACCAGCTCCGCCAGCAAACCGGACCTCGTGCTGAGCATGCTCGACGCCCTGGACGTGCACCACGGTCACACTGTGCTGGAGATCGGCACCGGAACCGGCTACAACGCCGCGCTATTGGCTGCCCGCCTCGGCGCACCCAACGTGACCACAGTCGAGATCGACCCCACGCTGGCTGATGCCGCCCGCACCGCGTTACACGCCAGCGGCTTCCCGGTGACCGTGCTGACCGCCGACGGTACGCACGGCCATCCAGAGCGAGAGCCTTATGACCGGGTGATCGCCACCGCCGCGGTGCGGGTCGGCGAATTTCCCTACTCCTGGATCACGCAGACCACCCCCGGCGGGGTGATCGTGACCCCGATGCGGACCGACTTCGGCGGCACCGTAGCGCTGATGCGGTTCACCATGGGTGAGAACGGCACCGCGATTGGCAGACCGGTTGGCGGAGTCGATTTCATGGCGCTGCGCAGCCAGCGCACCCCGCAGTGGCGCATCGACCATCTCGATCCCGACGACACCAACACCGAGGTCTCCACCACCACTCTCAAACCCTGGCGGGTCGCCGAGAACCACGACGTCCGGTGGGCGATCGGCACCCAGGTGCCCAGCTGCGTCTGGGAACACCAGCCACCCGCCCACGACCGGGCACACCACCTGCTGTGGCTGCTCGACCCGGCAGGAGGATCATGGGCGCTCGCGCACTACGACGGCGGCCCGGGTCCCCGCGAGATCCGCCAGTACGGCCCCCGCCACCTGTGGGACGAGGTCGAGGCGGCCTTCCACCGCTGGGCAGCCCTGGGCAAGCCACGTCTGAACCAGTCGCGGATCACCATCACTGCAAGCGCCCAGACAGTCACTGCAAGCGCCCAGACAGTCATGGAGATGCCAACCGAGCACGTAAGCTGAGCGCGAACCGGCTGCCCGGCCGACTGTGCCTGTGGCACCGGTTGACGATAGACGTTTGCGCCGTTGTGCCAAGCTGGTTGTCGTGAAGATCCTTTTTGCGGTCGCGCCCGGGTACGGGCTGATGCTGCCGCTCGTGCCGTTGATGTGGGCAGCCCGGGTTGCGGGCCATGAGATTCTGATTGCCACGACTTCGGAGATGACCACAGTCGGCGCCAATGCCGGCTTACCGGTCGTCGACGTGTTCCCGCATCGCGATGTCTGGTCAGAGCTGCTTACCGCAGTCTTCGGCAAATCCGACGGTGGCGGCGAGGACGAGCTGCCCGAGGAGTACCGGCTGGCCAAAAAGGACGGCAATCCCTTCGGGCTGTTCACCCTCACCATGACCGAGGGCACCATTGCCGCCGGCCGGGCGTTCGGCGCCGATGTGGTGATCTACACCTCCGATCACGCCGCCGGCTGGCTCACCGCGCTCGCGCTGGGCGCACCGGCGCTGGAGGTCGGTAACCGGATCTCCTGGTCGATGCGCGACGAACAGTTCAGAGCCGAGCACGGCCCCACCGGCGCCGAGGAGATCACTCAACTCCTGCGCGCCAAGCTCGACATCGGTGACGGCGAGCCGGACCTGATAGCCCGGATCGATCCGCGGGCACCGAGCATGGGTGGGCTGGCCGCCGACGAACCGGACCAGCGCGACGGCGTCCCGTGGTGGTCGATGCGTTTTGTGCCCTACAACGGCGGCGCGGTGTTGCCCGAGTGGGCTTTGCGCCGTCCAGCGCGGCCCCGGGTCTGCGTCACCCTGGGAACTGTCGTGCCGATCATTAGCGGCACCAGCAACCTGTCCGCGGTGATCTCCGCGCTCGGGGAGATGGATGTGGAGGTGGTCCTCGCCGCGGGCAAGGCGGACGTGTCCGCGCTCGGCGTGCTGCCGGACAACGTGCGGTCGGTGGGGTTCGTGCCGTTGTCGACGTTCCTGCCGACGTGCTCGCTGATCGTGCACCATGGCGGCTCGGGCACCACTGCCGCACCGCTGCACTACGGGATCCCGCAACTGGTGATGCCCTCCTTCGCAGACAACCATATGTCGGCGCAGCGGGTGGTCGAGCGCGGCGTCGGGCTGTCCCTGGACCCGACGACCGTGACCGGTGCAGACGCCGCAGTGCGTTCCTCGGTCGAGCGATTGCTGGGCGAGCCGGCCTTCGCCGCTGCGGCGCGCGAGGTGAGCGCGGAGATGGCCACCCAACCCAGCCCATCGGCGGTGATCGAGCGCCTCACCGTTCGCTGGCTGGCGGCGGCCCCACCAGAAGACCAGAACCGGGGACATGACGTCGAAGGACGAGGCATCAGCTATCCAAACTGATTACCGCGGGGTTCAGCGGACTTCGCCCGTTCACCGATCCAACCGGCGACGAGTAGCCCGCTCCACGGAACCGCGACCAAGATCCACCAAGGATAGATCCAGCTCTTGGTGGTTAGACACGCCAGCGCCCAGATCAGCACGTTGATCAGACTTACACTGGCCCAGGCGGCGATCACACCGTGACTACCACGCCGACGCCTATGACGCCCATGCCCGTGCTGCCAGTGCGATTGTCGCAGCTCGGAGCGAGTCTGCGTGCCATACATCCGTGCGTTGACCGGTGGACGAGGCTGGGGCAGATCGGCGGTGAGCGTCGCGAGCTCACCGTAGGTCCGCGCGGCCCAGGCTTGCTGGACCCGCTCGTCGTACTCGGTGAGATCGAGGCGACCCTCGCCGTGTGCGGACAGCAACTGCTCGGCAACCCGTTCCCGATCGCTATCCGCGGCTCGCAGCCGATCCCGTGAGGTCTGATTGTCCACGATGTCCATCATGCCCGTTCTGAGTCCATGAACACCTCCGGTTGCCCCTCTCCCGCAACTACAACATCGTTTCCAACTCAATATGCGTGTACTCGGCTAATCGGCCACGACAGAATGCTTTGACACTTGCCTGCTTTGCGTGGGTCGTCTGATCAATATTTGCGGCGAGCGGCTAGGAGCGACGACGACGCCGAAGCCAGCATCAACGTCGCATAAATTAGCAGCAGTGGTGCGGCAAGGATGGCATACTTTATCGATACGACGGCGACGACAGCGCAGGCCGCCTGCATCCTCTCTTCAATTGGGTCGGAGTGGGTCCCATGCGTAATGTCGGAGGGCTTGGGCGATGTTGGTGCAGCCGTTTATTGCAGGGTGCTGAGCCGCGGATCCAGGTTGCGAGTTCGGCTGAGCGGGAGCGAGAATGCCGGAGAAGCCTCGTCCGTCCACACGGCCGTGCGCAACGCCGGATTCCTCGACGGCGTCAACCGGCTTGACCCACCACTGCTCCACCAGGTGCAGTCCGGCCACGACCAGCATCGTGACCTCGGGTTCGTCAGCTTGTGCGGTCACCACGCGCATGGCTGAGACGCCGCGAGCGGACAGTAAGTCCCACGCCGCGGTGAGCAGCTCGCGCCCGTCATCGGTCCACGCTGCCTGGCCGTCGACAGCGGAGTCGTCAACGAACCCCTCGCGGTCGCGGCACTGTGCGATGACGAACCCGTGGGCCGTCCGCAACGCGACGGTGTTCGGGTCCTTCACCTGGCGCTCGAGAAAGGCGGCGTGCTGTGCGGTGATCCCCCGCCGAGGACGCCAGAAGACCGGTGAGTACGTGGCGTACGCCTCCCGGCGCACCGCCATCAGCTCCGCTGCCCACCCGACTTCGTCCACAAGGAGATCCCGAACACTCACGCCAGGCAGCGTCCCACCCACGCCGTGGGCGAGCCGACGAGGCACAGCGACCACGACGATTGCCTACGCCGGTTGCCGATCCCGCTGCGTGTGGTGGTTCGATCATGGTCGACAGCAGGGCCCGCGCTTGGCCAGACTGGGTTCGTGATCGAAGACACGAGCGAGGTCGTGACCCGCTGGCAGTTCCGCTGCCGGGTCGATGCCCTTGAAGCGGTCTGGCGGCGCTGGGCGGCGATCGGCGAGGAGTTGTCCGAACGGCAGTGGTCGGCCGTGACGCGCTGTCCCGGCTGGGACGTGGCCGCGCTCTACGCCCACGTCGGCATGTTCCCACCGGCGATCACCGACCCGCCGTCGATGCCCTCCGGTGCCAGCGGCGACCCGGTCACGGCAGTAGACATCCTGCGCGGGTTCAACGCCGCAGGCGGGGTGGCGCACCAGATGGCCGAGCACGTTGCCCAGGCCGCCCTGCGCACCGCGGCCGACCTCGAACGGTCCGCGCTGGTCGTGCGCTACACCGATGCCGGCCCGCGCGCGATCGCCGCCCTGCGGCGCCGTGAGCGACCTCCCTGATTCCTTGGCCGGGCGCCGGCTGCGTCACGACCTGGGTCGAGGGGCTACGGATCGTCCTCATGGAATCGGTGGTCCACCTCCTCGATGTGCTCGACGGGCTGGACCGGGCACCGGAAATCCCCCAGGCCGCGCTCGACGAAACCTGCCACCTGCTCGCCGAGATCACCGAATCGGTGCGATTCATCGAAGCCGCCACCGGACGCTCCAGCCACTCTCCGCTGCCCGTCCTGCGCTAAGCCATCCCGGCGGCGTCAAGTAACCGCCGTCAGTTACGAGCGGCTCAGGTCAACCACACAGAACGCGTTCCCATCGGGATCGGCGAGGACCACGAAGTCGGGGTTCGGCGGATACTGATCCCAGTCGAGCCTGCTCGCTCCAAGTTCGACGAGCCGTTCGACCTCGGCTTGCTGCTCGCCGGTGGTCTCGACGAACAGGTCGAGGTGTACCCGTGGATGTGCCTCAACGGGCGATTCGCTGCGTTGCAACCCCAGCGCTCGGCCGGAACCGTCGGCGTGATGAAGCGTCGTCCAGTCGTCGCTGCGCCACTCGTCAGCGACCACCAGGTCGAGCGCTCTGGTCCAGAAGGCAACGGCCCGGGGCATGTCGCCCACCCCGATCACCGGGAACCCGAGTCTGAGCACGAAGCCGAAGTCTACTGCGCTGCGCACGTGCGCCCAGCGTCGAGATCATCGCCAAGCCGCCGACCAGCGCGGTCGGCCACTGTTCACCTTCACCGCTTCACCGCGCGGGCGCGTACCTCACATCCGTTGGATTCGACGTTCTGGACCTGCTACGGGTACTCCGAGGTTCTGGCCGCAGATCGGCTACACCATTGCGCAGCTCCGCCTCGTTATCCGTTCCGCGTTTGCCTGACCCGTGCAGCAACAATATTAGCGGCATCCACTCAAGATTCTGAGATTGTTCATAATGCTCAGCCGGAATGAATCTCCGATACGCTGCGAGAAGCCCCGCGAGTCCGTGAAAATTGCTATGTCAAAGCCCGAGTGCATGTTCGGAGCCTACCCGTCTGGGTGAATCCGGATGTTGTCGATGAGGTCGTGGAGCACCTGGGTGAGGTGGCTGTGACCGTCGGGTGACCGGAACCTCCAGGTGAGACAGGACTGTCTGCCCGAGCTCCCCGCCGATATGCTGCCCTGACAGGGGGTTCGCCGATCATGAGTTCGCGAGCCTCGGCGGCGGTAGGTTTGCTCCGGTGAGAGCCGGTAGTACCGCGACCGTCACGTCCGAATTCCTACGAGCCGAGGATTCGCCGATGAGTGCGCTGCCCGCTGACTTCTTCATCAAACCCGTCTCCGAGGTCGACCCCGAGATCGCCGAGGTGCTCGCGAACGAACTCGCCCGCCAGGAGCACACCCTGGAGATGATCGCCTCGGAGAACTTCGTGCCCCAGGCCGTGCTGGACTGCCAGGGCTCGGTACTCACCAATAAGTACGCGGAGGGCTACCCGGGCCGGCGGTACTACGGCGGCTGCGAGCACGTCGACGTGGCCGAGCAGTTGGCCATCGACCGGGCCAAGGAACTCTTCGGCGCCGAGCACGCGAACGTCCAGCCCAACGGCGGCGCCTCGGCCAACGCCATCGTCTACAGCACCTTGATGGAACCCGGTGACACGTTCCTGGGGATGAAGCTCGACCACGGCGGGCACCTCACCCATGGCATGCGGCTGAACTTCTCCGGTTTGTACTACAACGTGGTGCCCTACGGGGTGACCAAGGAGACCTCGCTGCTGGACATGGACGAGGTCGAGCGGCTGGCCAAGGAGCACCGGCCGAAGATGATCCTGGCCGGCTGGTCGGCCTATCCCCGGGAGATGGACTTCGCGCATTTCCGGGCGATCGCCGACGAGGTGGGTGCCTACCTGTTCGTCGACATGGCGCATTTCGCCGGGCTGGTCGCCGCCGGTGAATACCCCAACCCGGTCCCGCACGCCCACGTCGTCACCACCACGATCCACAAGACGCTGGGCGGCCCGCGCAGCGGGATGATCCTGTGCAAGGACGAGTTCCGCAAGAAGATCAACTCTCGGACGTTCCCGGGCTGGCAGGGCGGCCCGCTGATGCACGTGATCGCCGCCAAGGCGGTGGCGTTGAAGATCGCTGCGTCGGACGAGTTCCGGGAACGCCAGCAGCGGACCCGGGCCGGTGCCCGGGCACTCGCCGAGGAGATGCTCGCCGGCGGGATCAACGTGCTCACCGGTGGCACCGACACCCACCTGGTACTCGCCGACCTGCGGGAGTCCCCGCTGAACGGGCAGCAGGCCGAGGACCGGCTCGCCGAGGTCGGGATCACCGTCAACCGCAACGCGGTGCCCTTCGACCCGCGGCCCCCGTCGGTCGCCTCCGGGCTGCGGATCGGAGCGTCGGGACTGGCCACCAGAGGCCTGCAGGAAAACGACTTCCACGAGATCGGCAAGGTCATCACCGAGGCGCTCACCGGGGATCTGGACGACGCCAAGCGGGCCTCGCTCACCGAGCGCACCACCGCGCTGGCCCAGCGCTACCCGCTGTACCCGCAGCTGTCAGGGCGGTGACGGGTATGCCGAACGGACCCGTGCACTTATTCGTCCCTGGCCCGACCAACATCCCGGACGCGGTGCGCCGCGCCATGAACGTCCCCCAGCAAGATCACCGCGCACCGGATTTCCCCGAGCTGACCCTGCCGCTGTTCGCCGATCTCAAGACGGTCTTCGCCAACGAGACCGGCCGGGTCTTCATGTACCCCTCCTCCGGCACCGGGGCGTGGGAGGCGGCGATCACCAACACCCTCAACCGGGGTGACCGGGTGCTGATGTCGCGCTTCGGCCAGTTCTCGCAGCTCTGGGCCGACATGGCGACCCGGCTGGGCCTGGACGTGATCTGCATCGACCGGGAGTGGGGTGAGGGCGTCCCGCTGGAGGATTACGCGCGCCACCTCACCGAGGACAAGACCATCAAGGGCGTCTTCGCCTGCCATAACGAGACCGCGACCGGAGTCACCTCCGACATCGCCGCCCTCCGCCGGGTGATGGACGAGGCGGGCTCCGAGGCGCTGCTCTACGTCGATGCGGTCTCCTCGATGGCGTCCATCCCCTTTGAACAGCAGGCGTGGGGCGTCGACCTTGCGGTGACCGGTTCACAGAAGGGATTCATGCTGCCCGCCGGGATGTCGATGCTCGGGGTCAGCGTCAAGGCGCTCGAGGCACACAAGTCCGCGACGATGGAGCGCTGCTATTTCAGCTTCGCGGACATGCTCAAGTCCAACGATCTGGGCTATTTCCCCTACACCCCCTCCGCGCCGATGCTGCACGGTATGCGGTGCTCACTGGACCTGCTGTTCGCCGAGGGCCTGCCGCAGGTGTTCGCCCGGCACCACCGGCTCGCCGAGGGGGTCCGTCGCGGGGTGGACGCGCTGGGCCTGGCGCTGTGCGCCGTAAGCCCGCAGTGGTATTCCGACACCGTCACCGCCATCCGCACCCCGGAGGGCGTGGACGCCGCGGAGGTCTGCCGGATCGGCTACCACCGTTACCGCACCTCGTTCGGAAGCGGCCTGTCCAAGGTCGCGGGCAAGGTGTTCCGGATCGGGCACCTCGGGGATCTCAACGAGGTGATGTGCCTCGCCGCGCTGGCCAGCGCCGAGATGTCCCTGGCCGACGCCGGCGCGAAGGTGGAGCTCGGCGCTGGCGTCGCCGCAGCTCAGGACTACTACCGCACCGCGCTGGAGGCCGAGACTGGCATCGGCTCGGCATCGCCACAGTAGCCGGGCCCCACTCAAGCGTGTCTCGTGGATCTTAGGATGGAGTCAGATTGGCTCTGAGCCTCCCGAGCTCAACAGCAGAGCTGCTGGGGCTTGATCAAACAGCTCTGCTGTTGAGCTCGGGAACAGGAGGGCTGATCGACGGGACGGTGCTAGCCGTTCAAGTGAGGAGCCAGTGCGATGAGCCACACCCTCTACCCGATGCGCCAGCCGCGGTTGCAGCGCAGCGAGCTCGCGGTGCCGGGATCGAACACCAGCTTTATCGACAAGGCGGCGGAGAGTGCGGCTGACTTCGTGTTCCTCGATCTGGAGGACGCGGTCGCCCCGGCTGATAAGGAGCAGGCCCGACGCAACGTGATCGAGGCACTGCGGGACATCGACTGGGCGGGCAAGGGCAAGACAGTCTCGGTACGGATCAACGGGCTGGACACCCACTACATGTACCGGGACGTCATCGACGTGCTGGAGCAGGCGGGTGAGCGGCTGCACACCATCCTGGTGCCCAAGGTGGGGCTGCCCGCGGATCTGTACTGCGTGGAGACGCTCGTCGCGCAGGTGGAGCAGGCCAAGGGCTACCAGCGCAAGGTCGGCATCGAAGCGCTGATCGAGACCGCGTTGGGGATGGCGAACGTCGAGGCCATCGCCGCCGCCCCCGGCCGGTTGGAGGCACTGCACTTCGGGGTCGCCGACTACGCCGCGAGCAACCGGGCCCGCACGGTGAGCATCGGCGGCCTCAACCCCAACTATCCCGGTGATCAGTGGCATTTCGCGCTGTCCCGGATGATCGTGGCCTGCCGGGCCTACGGGCTTCGCCCGATCGACGGCCCGTTCGGTGACTATTCCGACCCCGACGGTTTCCGGGCCAGCGCGCGGCGAGCGGCAGCGCTGGGGTGTGAGGGCAAGTGGGCGATCCACCCCAGCCAGGTCGAGCTGGCCAACGAGGTGTTCAGCCCGCCGGCGGCCGAGGTCGACCGGGCCCGGCGGATCATCGAGGCGCTGCGGCAGGCCGAGGCACAAGGCAAGGGTGCGGCGTCGGTGGATGGCAAGATGATCGACGCTGCCTCGGAGCGGATGGCGCAGACCGTGATCGCGATGGACGAGGCGATCCGGGCCGCCGCGGCGAGCCGGGCCTGAAGGGGGCGGGTGTGGACATTCACGAGTACCAGGCCAAGGAGATCCTGGACCGCTTCGACGTGCCCATCCCGCGCGGTGGACTGGCGTACAGCCCCGAGCAGGCCTCCTACCGGTGCACCGAGATCGGCGGGTCGGCGTGGGTGGTGAAGGCTCAGATCCACGCCGGGGGGCGCGGTGAGGCCGGTGGTGTGAAGGTCTGTCACTCCGACCGTGAGGTGCAGGACGTCGCGAACAGCATGTTCGGCCGGCGGCTGGTGACCAAGCAGTCCGGGCCGCGGGGCAAGCTGATCTACCGGGTGTACGTCGAGGAGGCCACCGAGATCGCCCGGGAGCTGTACTTCGGCATCGTCCTGGACCGCCGCATCGAGCGGGTAGTGATCATCGCCTCGGCCGAGGGCGGCGTGGAGATCGAGGAGTTGGCCGCGACCAAACCCGGGGCGCTGATCCGCACCACGATCGAGCCCGCAGCGGGGTTCCTCGAATTCCAGGCTCGAGAGATCGCCTTTGCGCTGGGCCTGCCACCCGAGTTGATCGCTCAGGCCACCCGGGTCTTTCGACGCGCCTACCGTGCCTTTCGAGATCTGGACGCCACCATGCTGGAGATCAACCCGCTGGCCGTGACGGGCACGGGCAGCGTGGTTGCGCTGGACGCGAAGATGTCCTTCGACGACAATGCGCTGTTCCGGCACCTGGAGATCTCCGAACTGCGGGACCGCAGCCAGGAAGACACCAGGGAGAGCCACGCCGCCGACCGCGGGCTGGCCTATGTGGGCCTGGAAGGCAACATCGGCTGCATGATCAATGGCGCGGGTCTGGCGATGGCGACCATGGACATGATCAAAGTTGCGGGTGGCGAGCCGGCGAACTTTCTCGACATCGGCGGTGGCGCCTCACCCGAGCGGGTACTCAAGGCGTTCCGAGCGGTGCTGCAGGACAAGAACGTCGAGACGATGCTGATCAACATCTTTGCGGGTATCAATCGCTGCGACTGGGTCGCCCAGGGCATCATCGCCGCGTTCAAGGAGCTCGAGGTGAAGATCCCGGTGGTGGTGCGGCTGGCCGGCACCCACGTCGAGCAGGGCCAGACCATGCTGCAGGAGTCCGGCCTGCCCATCATCACTGCGGACAGCCTGGCAGAAGCGGCCCACAAGGCCGTCGCCGTCGTGAGCACCGTCGCTGCCAGCGCCTGAGCCGGAAGAGGGGACATGGCGATCCTGATCGACGAGCACACCCGGGTGGTAGTGCAGGGCATCACCGGGCGCATCGGGCGCTTCCACACCGAGGAGATGATCGACTACGGCACCAACGTGGTCGCCGGCGTCACCCCGGGCAAGGGCGGCGAGACCGTGCTGGGCCGCCCGGTGTTCAACACCATGAAAGACGCGGCTGAGCAGTCCGGGGCGACCGCCTCGATCGTGTTCGTGCCGCCCCCCTTCGCCGCTGATTCCCTGATGGAGGCCGCCGACGCGGGGATCCGGTTCTGCGTCTGCATCACCGACGGTATCCCGATGCAGGACATGATGAAGGTCAAGCGCTATATGCGCCGCTACCGGGCGCAGCAGAAGATGTGCCTGACCGGGCCGAACTGCGCGGGCACCATCTCACCTGGGCGCTCGCTGCTGGGCATCATGCCCGGCCACATCTACCTGCCCGGCCGGGTCGGGGTGATCGGGCGCTCCGGCACCTTGGGCTACGAGGCCGCGTCCCAGATGAAGGCGCTGGGTATCGGCGTGTCCACCTCGGTCGGCATCGGCGGCGACCCGGTCAACGGGTCCTCCTTCCGGGATCATCTGGCCCTGTTCGAGGCCGACCCGGACACCGACGCGGTGGTCATGGTCGGGGAGATCGGGGGTCCGCAGGAAGTCGAGGGCGCGGACTACGTGCGCGACCACATGACCAAGCCGGTGATCGCCTACATCGCCGGGTTGTCCGCCCCCAGGGGCCGCAAGATGGGCCACGCCGGCGCGATTGTCTCCGCGGTGGGGGAATCCGCCCAGGAGAAGATCGAGATCTTGGCCGACGCCGGCATCACCGTGGCCCCCAACCCGTCGTGCATCGGTGAGACCGTGGCCCGGGTGCTCGCCGAGCACCCAAGCTCGTGAAGCCCCTCCCCGATATGGAGACATATCGGGGCGAAACCAGGGTCGATAACCCCGATATGACTCCATGTCGGAGCGCCCTCACCATGGAGGATCGTCGTGGCTGAACCCGTCATCGTCGTCACCCGGCGCTGGCCGGTCTCGGTCGAGCAGGAGCTGGCGCGCCGCTTCCCGGACGTGCAGCTCAACGCCGACGACGTGCCGCTGGACCGCGACGGGCTGCGCGCCGCGTTGGAGCAGGCCGACGTCGTGCTGCCCACCGTCTCCGATCAGCTACCGGCCGATCTGTTCGACGGTGAGCTGCGCACCAGGTTCCTGGGAAACTTCGGAGTCGGCTACAACCACATCGACACCGCGGCCGCCGCCAAAGCCGGGATCGTCGTGACGAACACCCCGCGGGTGCTCACCGACACCACCGCCGACACCGCGATGACGCTGCTGCTGATGGTCGCCCGCCGGGCCGGTGAGGGGGAACGCGAACTCCGCGCCGGGCGCTGGACCGGGTGGCGCCCCACCCACATGATGGGCGCTGACGTCACCGGCAAGACGTTGGGCATCCTGGGCATGGGCCGGATCGGGGTGGCAGTGGCCCGCCGCGGGCATTTCGGCTTTGGCATGCCTGTGGTCTTCTACGATCCGGCCGATTTCGAGCCCGACCACGGGATCCCCGGCGCGCGCCGGGTCAGCACCGTCGCCGACGTGCTGGCCGTCGCCGACTTCGTGTCCCTGCACATGCCCGGCGGAGCCGGGAACTCGCACCTCATCGATGCCGCGGCGCTGGCCCGGATGAAGCCCACCGCTTTCCTGATCAACAGCGCCCGCGGCGACGTCATCGACCAGCAAGCGCTGATCGAGGCGTTGCGATCCGGCACCATCGCCGGCGCCGGGCTCGACGTCTACGAGGGCGAACCGGAGATCCCGGCCGAGCTGATCGAGCTGGACAACGCCGTACTGCTCCCCCACCTGGGCAGCGCCACCCTGGAAACCCGCACCGCCATGGGCATGCTCGTCCTGGATAACCTGCAAGCCTTCCTCGAAGGCCGCGAACCCCCCTGCCGCGTAGCCTGACCCCGCTGCGTCCGCCTCGGCCGCCCGACATCGCCCGACATGGAGACATATCGGGGCTATCGGGGCGGTGTTGACCCCGATATGTCTCCATGTCGGGGCAAGCGGTGAGAGCGGTGGTCGTCGACGCCAGCAGCTTGCACCCTGCTGGCCGGGTCGCCGATGGGTGGAGTAAGCCGGGCCAGTGCAGCGAGCAGCACCGCGACGGCGGCTACCCCGGCCAGGGCAGTGGATAGGGACGTTATCGACGACGCCAGTCCCACTGCGGCCGGTCCCACCAGGAAACCCAGGTAGGCGATCGTGGTCACCGTCGAAACTGCCGCTCCTCGCCTGTCGGGTCCGGCCCATTGACCAGCGAGGCTGATGACTGTGGGGGCGCAGACCGACGTGCCCAACCCGGCCACCGCGATGCCCACCAGCCCGATCCACGGCGTACCCGCCGCAGCGGCCACCACTGTGCCGGCACCGGCGATCAGGGCTCCCGCGCTGAGCAACCGGACGGGATCACAGCGCGACGCCAGGGCGTTGCCAGCAAAGCGTCCCGCCGCAGCGGCCGATGCGAACACCGCTGGCGCTGTGGAGCTCAACCCGGCGCTGGCGTCGAGCGTGGCTTCCATATACACGGCACCCCAGCTTTGCCAGGCGTTCTCCACCAGGTACGCCAGGGCACCCAGGCATCCGAAAACGATCAGTTGCGTTGCCGGACGCCACGTCGTTCTTCCCGGTCGCGGCGTCCGGAGTTCCGGAACAGAACAGGTATCGCCCTCGCCGGACTGTTCCCGCACGCGCAGCGCACCGGGTGCCAGCACAACCACGGTGATGACAGCGATCAGGATGGACACCGATACGAGCACCGGTCGCGGGCCCGCACCCGCGGCGCGCAACGCAGCCGTGCTCAGGCTGGCCACTACCACGCAGACGGAGAACCAAGCGTGCGCGAGGTTCATCACGGGGCGCTGCGAGCGGATTTCGGCGCGCACACCAGCGGCGTTGATCGCCACATCGGTCGCACCTGAGGCCGCGCCCAGCAGGAACAGCGCAACTCCCAGCGCCACAGGGGAGCCGGCAAACGCGGGTAGAACGCCCACTGCCGCGAATACCACCATCACCACAGGCAGGACCCGGGCCCCGAAACGATCAACGAGGCCACCGGTCAGCCGCATGGACAACAACGCGCCGAGCCCGATCATCAGCAGGGCCATGCCCAACTCACCGTCGGTCGAACCCGAGCTGGCCTGCACCGCGGGCAACACCGCACCCCAGGCACCCCACAACAGGCCGAAGGCCATGAACCCGCCGCGCGCACGTCTACGGTCGAGCACGGCACCCGCTACCACATCTCACATCCTCCCCCGATTGGACAGCCCGTTCGCTCGCACCGCATCCTTGTGGTCTGTGATTCGTGCCCTCAGGCTGACTGGATGAGGCCGATGACGTTGCCGTCTGGGTCCTTCACAGAGGCGATCAGCCTGCCCCCACCGACGTCCTTGATCTCTTGCTGCGCTTCCGCGCCGCCATCGAGGAGGGCCTGCACGCTGCTGTTGATGTCGTCTACGTGCCAGTAGCCGACAGGGCCCGTCATCCCCTTGCTGTGACCATGGGGATCCAGACCGACCTCCTGACCTTCGACGGTGAAGTGGAGCGCTGGGCGCCCAGGTGCCCGAGGCGATCGTGAGCCGCGGGGACGGGATCAACCCCGAGCACGAAGCGCTGCTGGCCGACTCGGTCGGTCTCGCACTGCTCGTGGTACTCGACACGCTGCTCCTGCGGAGCAGCTCGCGTTCGTGCTGCGCGACATGTTCGCCGTGCCCTTCGAACGAGATGGCTCCCATCGTGGGGCGCTCGCCGGCCGCGGCACGGCAGTTCACCAGCCGCGCTGGCCGCCGGGTGCAGGAAGCAGCCACCGTTCCCGACGCCGATCTCACCCGCCACCGAAGAGTCGTCCACGCATTCCTCGCGGCCTCACGCGGCGGTGACTTCGACGCGCTGCTCCACCCGGACGTCGTGCTCCGCGCCGACCGCGCAGCCGTGCATGCGGGCGCGTCGGAGGAGGTCCGTGGTGCGCCGGCCGTGGCCGACACCTTCTCCGGGCGTGCCCGGTTCGCACATCCGGCGCTGGTGAACGGCGCCGTGGGCGCCGGGTGGGAGGCCGCGCGTCGTATTCGGCTTCACGATCATTGGCGGGAAGATCGTCGAAATCGACCTGGTCGCTGACCCCGAGCGCCTCAGCCAGCTCGACCTGGCGGTCCTCAACGATTGACGGACCGACCTACGTTAGTGCGCCCGAAAGCGCCAGAGGTGTCGGGGTAGGTCGCGATGATGCGACCATGTCCGTGACGAGCAGTGCGGAGGTGATGCAGCGATGGCCGCGCCGGTACCTGAGGTGTTCGAACACATCGATCCCTGGACCGAGGCCGAGTTCCTCGACCTGCCGGTGGATCGGCGGGTCGAGCTGCTGGACGGGGCCTTACTCGTGAGCCCGAACGCGCGGCTCCGTCACCAGCTATTGTCCCTCCGGCTCGCCATCGCCCTTGACGCCTCGGTCCCGCTCGGCCTGGAGGTACTGGAGGTACTGGAGGTACTGGAGGTACTGGAGGTACTGGAGGTACTGGAGGTAC
>CAXUFG010000024.1:0-21093 GCA_964250265.1 uncultured Pseudonocardiaceae bacterium
GGCGGCCGCGCGGGGCGCGCGGCCCCCCCCCCCCCGGGCCGGGCCCGCCTGCCGCTCCGCTACCGGCGGCCCGGCCCTCAGGCTGCCCGCCGCATAATCCCCCGAATCGGTTCCGCGTGCGCTGGCTCAAGTCTCGGCGGACACGATCAGCAGCCACGGGTGACCGGCGTGGCGTTGGGCGCGTAGCTGCTCGGCCCGGCGCAGTGCCCGCTGCAGGCCGTCGATGCACACGGTCAGCTCGGTGATGAGGTCGTCCAGGGCCGCGGTGGCGGCCTCGGGTGGCTTGCCAGCCTGGTCATCGGTCACGGCTTCCCCCGCTGGTCCCCGGGCACGTCGACGTCTTCGGTGCGCACCCGCCTGCGACGAGTGGTGCTTGAAAGATGCCCGCGACGGGCACACCTCGCAACACCTGTTTCGAAGGTGGGTGCCGGATTGCCCGGGTGCCGGATGCGGGTGTGAGTCGAGCCCGGTGCCCGGCGCAGCGTCACAGTCAGCGGCGCGGTGCAGCGGGTGCACATCATTGATGGCAGCGCGAGCAGGCCTCCAGCGCCCGATCCGCCGAGCCAGCGGGGCGCTGGCGTACCAGCCCGCGCCGCGGTATGAGCGCCTCAGCTGCGACAGCGATGACGAGCGCGGCGACCAGTGCGATCCAGACGGAGCGGAAGTAGGTGACGGTGAAGGTCCATGCCGAGTGCCACGATGGCGTGGCCGCGGGGTCCTCCCGCCCTCAGTGAGGATGGAGATGCCACCGAAGGCGTTGGTCAGCACATGCGCGGTCTTGCCGGTATAGGGCCAACACTTCGCCCAGGTCAGTGCCGTGGCAGCCAGGACAGCGAAGATCACTGCGGCGATGGTGGTCGCGCGCCGTGATGGCCCGCTGCTCGCTACGACAGGAGCCGGAGCGTCGAGTCGTGGGCCATGGAAACGCCCTTCGGGCAGGTCAGCGCAATCGGATCATGCCGCTGCCGTGGACGGCGCGTCCGATGACGGCGCAGTCGTGGCCGCAGGAGCGCAGCCGCGTGACGGCGTCGGCGGCACGGGCCGCCACACCGAACAGCAGGCCGCCGGAGGTCTGGGCATCGGCGAGCAGGGTCAGCGTGACTTCATCGACCGGCCCGGTGTCCAGCCGATCGCGCACCCAGTCGAGGTTGCGGCGGCTGCCTCCAGGAACATAGCCGGCGGCGGCGAGGTCGCGGGCGTGCGCCAGCACAGGCACTGCGGCGGCGTCGAGTGTCACGTCGACCCCGGAAACCCGCGCCATTTGTGCCAGGTGACCGAGCAGGCCGAACCCGGTGACATCGGTTGCCCCGGTGGCACCGGCATCCAGGGCGACCGCCGCAGCCTCGGCGTTGGGGCGGCACATCGACGCGACCATCGCGTCAACAGCGGCCGCGGCGGCGCGATCGGCCTTGGCTGCGGTGGAGATCACTCCGGTGCCCAGCGCTTTGGTGAGCACGAGGGCGTCACCGTCCCGCAGCCCACTGTTGCGCAGCAACCGTTGGGGGTGTGCCTCACCGACGATCGATAGGCCGAACTTCGGCTCCGGGTCATCAACGGTGTGCCCGCCGACTGTCACGAACCCGCACTCCGCTGCCACCTCAGCCGCGCCAGCTAGCAGCCCGTCGAGCAACCGAGGGGGAAGCTCGGCGGAGTTCCAGCAGACGAGGTTGAGCGCGAACAGCGGCCGCCCGCCCATGGCGTACACGTCGGACACGGAGTTGACGGCCGCCACCCGCCCCCAGATGCGCGCGTCATCGACGATCGGCGTGATGAAATCGACCGTCGCGACAAGGGCGCGATCGTCACTGATCCGCCATACCGCTGCGTCGTCGCCGGTCTCGGTGCCGACCAGGAGGTCCGGGTGATCAGCGGTCACGTGGCGCAGGACCTGCGCCAGCTCGCTCGGGGCGAGCTTTCCCGCTCAACCGGCGCAGTGGCTGAACTGGGTAAGCCGCCGCAGCATCTCCTCCATCGACCCCCTTCACTACGGTCAACAGCGCGTCCTCAGATTACCCAGCGGGCACCCGAGGAGAAGGGAGAAAGCTGGCAACAACTCCTCGCCGAACGCGCACCCCCACGATCCACTGGTAAACCTACGGGTCCCGGCTGCCTTTGACGAGCTGGTCAGGGTGATCTGACCAACCGCGATTAACGACCTCGGCTGCACTGACTGCGCCCAACGCAACAGCCCCCTCACATACCAAGAGGTCTGAGCATTGCAGACGCTCTCTCAGCTGCTGCGCATGGCCATGGTCGAAGCGGTCGAGACCCGCAGCCCTCCTCTCGGTAGCAGCTATCTCAACTGACTGACAAGAACTAGCGATCCTCAGTCGTCCTCACGCTAGTTGCCTCCAGATAGCCCATAAGCGTCTGGGTTGGCACCTGCACGCTGTGCACGTCCCTCAGATGATCGGCCATCATCTTCCTCAAAGTAGAGCTGTCCTGCGAATCAAAGCGCGAACCGCACTCGTCATGGGCTCAAGTGAACTCGTGCTTCGCCATTCCGTCACCTCCCTCTCCGACGTCAACATTGACATCACTGGCTACCACTGACCCGGTAAACCTGTTCTGCTAAACCTGGTCTGCCATCGTTCGTAGCGGTGCCGACGCAGTGGCCCTGAGTGTACGCCTAGAAAGTCACCCAGGCGCAACCGCGGTAAGTACTCGGAAGTCTTGTGAGCGGGCATGCGGGTAGGAGGCGCCGGTCGATGCTGGTGGTGACGCCGCTGTCGTGATGTGCGGGAGTGTCAGCCGGGCGGGGGCGGCTGCGCCCAGGCGCGCAGGTCAGCGGGGTCTGCGGTCCAGGGGAGGAATCGTTCCAGGTCTGGCCCGGCCAGCGGCTTGCCGCCGTTGCGGCCACAGGCGTCGAGGTAGGCGGTGAGGTAGGTCAGCACGTTCAGGCCGGCCATTTCGGCGGTGGCGGTGACGGTCCAGGTCCGGGCGGCGAGCCGGGCCGCGTCGTCGTTGCGGGAGCCGTAGGCGTTTCCTGGTCATCACGGGGCGGCGCAGGGCGCGCTCCGCGGCGTTGTTGTCCAGGCTGACCATCACACCAGCTCGGGGGGCAGAGCCAGACGGCGCACGTGCGCTTACGTCGAGGGCTGCCCCCGAGCTGGTGTGTGGTCGGGCTGCGCCAGCCGACGGGACGCCACACGACCACAGTTTGCAAGATCATCGATGATCACGTTGAGCCTGTGATCGTTTGGACACTTTATAGTCACAAAACACATCCAGATAACCGAAGACCACCACAGACGACGAGCGTTTGCAGTTCCGAAAATAGCAGGTAATCGGTGGTATCCACGAACAATCCCAACGACGGTCCGAGAATCCTTGGTTCTGAGGTTCCTGAACACCGCAAAGTCAACATCTGCGCCTCCGGCGGGCCTCGCTCCGGGATGGGGTCCACAACCGGCCCTAGCGACCCTTGGTCCCTAGATAGTGGGGGGTCACCAGGGGTGTGAGTATCCCGTCGCGTCGGCGGCAAAGGCTCCAAGGTACGACGGGATACCCGCTTCTGCCCCTCGTATCCTGCGGTAGGCAGGACGCACCTCAGGTGCACGGTGATCTTGGATCATGCCCCTTGCGCCCGTTCCCACGAGGAATCACCGGCTCTGGCGGTCAGAATCTCACTGACCGCGCATCAGAACGTTTCCCAGCTCACGCTATGTGACAGTCCGCTCCTTTGCGCGGCGGTACTTCAACTCTTCTGGCGGAGCCCCGGCGGTCGGTTCGGCGTTGAGGTTTCGTGATTCGTTTGGACACTTCTCGTGGTAATCAAGACTCTGCCGCCTGCGCGTAGGTTCTAAGCATTCACAGTGTTTTCAGCATTGTTAGGTATGCCTGTCAGTTCTTTCTCGAATATCGTCGTCGTGCCAAGGCTATCGGTCAGGCGGCCGACAAGATTCTTCGCGACAGCAGCGGGCCGCTGGAGCATCTCAAGATGGCTCGCGACTGTGATCTCGCGGTATGACTCCTCGTCGAATGCTGGACCATCATTCAAGAATCTTCCCTGCCCGGAAGGCGGCGCTACCAAGACCGCGGAGACGATCACCGTGCAAACCAAAAACCCATGAGCCGCGCCATCCGGTGATCTCTCCGATTGCCGCCGCCCAGTCTACAATTCGACGGGCGTACGCAACGGCAAGACCATCGCAGATAAGCAGATTGTCATCATCTGACCTCTGCATATCATGATCAGTCATGCGACCGACGAGGACTCGAACACCACTGTCCTCGCGAATCTCAACATCCACGGGTCTACCTGATCATGCGCATACGGCCTCCGTACCGTGCTCGGAAACCAACCTCTCAATAATCCTGATCACCTACGGATCCACTAACCGCACCCTGCAACACGCGCAGTCATCCATATTGATGACAGAAGAGCCAGGAATCATATACTATGATGTATATGAACGACACAGACAGCCATCAGGACTCGGCGCCCTTCTTCCGCTTCAACCATCATCGAGTTGACGGCTCCGTGAGCTTCTCAAGACAAGGGGAGTACGTCACAGTTACTTGTCATTGGCCATACGATCTTGATATCGACGATTGGATCGACATCCGCGACACGTACCTACACAAGGACTATACCGGAGGAGTCGCTCAATTTCTAGCCACAGGGAATCGAGAATCGATGGTCAGTTTGGTCACATGACTCTGCGAAATAAAGATGACTCAACTTTTTGGCAGAGTTGTGGCAAACGACGCCACCCCTGCCCAAGAGCATCGCACTGATCATCGATGTGCCTCGTCAGCTCCTAAGTTCCTCATAGCTCTGGGCGACCAGCTGCTGACACCAAGCGGGCAACACGGCTGACAACATTAGACACCACATCCTCGTCATCGGCCTCCGCCATCACCCGCACAACGGGTTCCGTGCCACTTGCGCGAAGGATTAGTCGACCCCGCTCCCCAAGCTGGTCATTCTCCGCTCTAATTTTATCAACCAAACTCGCTACAACCTGCCTTGGGGGCAAGCCAACGTATACAACGGTCGTTTTCTGTGGCAGCTTTCTCATGGAGTTGGATGACAACTCCCCCAGAGACGATCGACTACCCACTACCGCACCGATGAGTTCAATTGCCGTCAAAGTACCATCACCCGCCGGCAGTAAGTCACTAAAAATGATATGACCAGACTGTTCCCCCCCCAAAAAAAACCCGGTACGCTTCATTGCCTCAGCCACAGCCTTGTCGCCGACATCGCAGACCTCTACCTCGATTCCCGCGCTCCGCAGGCCCCTAAGCAATCCCAAATTGCTCCATTCGGTTACTACCACTCCATTTCCGCCGAGAGCGCCCATTCGAGAGCGATACAGTGCCAAAATCGCTATTATCGCATCACCGTCAACCGTCCGGCCACACTCATCGATAGCAAGCACGCGATCTGCATCACCATCTAGAGCAAAACCAAAATCGAGCTCTTGCTGAATTACTAAATCTTTTAGCGCGGACAAGTCCGTTGAACCACATTTACGATTTATGTTTGTACCATCCGGCTTGTCACCAATTACTGTCAGCGCAGCCCCTGTCGACCGGAGTACCCTTGGGGCCACTCTGTACGCTGCGCCATTAGCACAGTCGAGTCCAATTCGAAGCCGTGTCGCCTGTATAACACCTGCTCTTTCGCTTAACCATCGCTCGTACTTAGACGTCGCTTCTTGCTGATGCTCGTACTTATACTTAGCCGCCTCTTCAGTCGGGCCGTCCTGTCCGATAGCGCCAACTACTTGCTTTCCAGCTCCAGTCGCAGACGTTTCCAGAATTTGAAAAAATATACCTTCGATTTGACCTTCAACTTCTTCTGGAAGCTTTGAGCCATTCGGTCCGAAGATCTTAATTCCATTGTCAGAGAATGGGTTGTGAGAAGCAGTCACCATTGCGCCCGGAATTCCGCTGATGAAACATTCAAATGCAACTCCCCCACTCGGAAGTTCACCGAGCTGCGTAACCGTCTTGCCCGCAGACTCAATACCAGCCCCAAAAGCAGAGACCAGCATTGGCGATGATACCCGGGTATCCCAGCCGATGACCCACTCTTCCTCAGTCAGGACCACTGCCGCTGCATGACCTAGCGCCACGGCAACTTCTGCAGTAAGTTCACTGTTCGCCTTCCCGCGGACGCCGTCAGTACCAAAGCGAATTCGCATACTTACTCCAAGCTTCTGGTCAACGATTCTCAGACGTGGATGGACAGCGGAACAATTATCGCCGCATGATCTGAATATTCCCAAGTCAGATCGATTTGAGGTGTTCCGGCGACGACGACTCTAGGTCGGTCAGCACGATGCTGCGGCACAAAAACATTATCTAGCAGTTGTAAGTTTCCCTTATGCGTGAACCTAGGCTCTCGACACAGTTCGTTACAACAAACCGCGTCGGTACAGAAGACAGGGTCTTTCGAGGGTTGCGGAACCATCGTCAACTCCAAACCAGCCCCCCCGAGATCATAAAAGGCAACTTTCGGACGAACCTCCTGACGAAAACCGCATTTCCAGCAAACATCGGCCCTTACGCGCGCCCACAACCCCGACTCCTCAGCAAAGCCCAACATCTCAGGCGAATCGGGCTCCGCATTGAAATCTCCCGCAACCACAACCGGCAGCTCATAAGTGTCTTGAACTTCGCGCACGTAGCGCGCCACAACCCGCAGTTGCAGATTACGAAGAAAACTCGCTTCCGCACTAGGCACTCTCGCCGATGACTCGTCAACCTTTTCTCTGTTGAGGGTACTGAGATGTACATTAACGAGCACACAGGCCGGCATAAGCTTGTCCGAATCACTTGCAGGAGACCATGCAAGGAGACATGCTTGCGCCACCCGAGGATCGGAATCGCGGCTTCCTCGATAATACGCCGGACGAAACAATAACTCCATAGCGACGCCCCGAAAGACGACAGGAGATCGTATCCAATCCGATTCATCGATCATGTTGACTGATTGGTCTGGGAATTCAAAGGCGGGTAGGTCTAGCACTCGCGTCGGCGACACGACCGATGTTGGGCCATCAAGCAAGCCCCACGGAGCTAGCTTGAGAGCGCCATCTCGCGTTGCCACGCATAATCCTTCGTTGTGGGCGCCAGAGGATCCTACTGCAGGACCCCACTTCTCCACCAACGGGTACCATGCAGTCGAAACCCGAGGTACGAAACTCGACCTAGCGCGTCGGCCAAGTTGTTCTTCCAGGGCGATCGCGCGAGTAGGCAATCCAGGGTCATTAGTGGTCATCTCTTGAATCGCCAAGACTACAGCTGGCCCCGTAGATAAACTATCAGCTAGGAGCGCAACTTGCTCCACGCCATTTGATCCAACTTTCGGCGACAGAGAATGACGCTTTCCTCCCGAGAAATTCGTAATTACGAGGTTCGCTGACGCCATTGTCTCAGTCGAACACACAGCCATCAAAATTCACCCCCGCGCAACCTCTAGAATGCGTCCGAACTTGCCCCTCGTCGCTTTATTCCAAGATTGCGCCGCCGAACGCAGCGCAGGAACCGCTATCTCCCACGCCGACTCTCCCGGAATCAGAGCCGATACCTCTTCCATCAGCCATCGAATTACGGAGTCGAGCGGTGTCTCCTCATCAGAAAGCATCCGCCCTAGCTCCGGCACTAAGGTGTCTTGCATCTTTAACTTTCCTTCGAGCGGAATCACGTCCGGAAGTGCCGAAAAGACCTCATCGAGGGTATACCCCATGATTTGTAGAATGTCGCGATAAACGAGATCGCTAAGCGTATCAGCATATTCCTGGGCGCTACTTCCATCCGTACACAGCGCTGTCTGTACATAAACCTTCAGCTTCGGTTCTGTACCGCTCGGCCGAAGGGTAAACCGGCCCCCTGAGAACAATAGTACAAGTACATTCCGTGCCTCACGATCCGTCCCGCTGCTGATCGGACCAAAATCGGCCTCGCTCCAGTAATCCCTGACTTCCTCAATATCGACTTCCCCCAGTCTCTCTGGCGGCTGTTGCCGGATCTTATCCATCGTATCCCGTATCGTCCGCACCCCTACACTACCCAGAATAGATATCGATCTTCCTCGATCGCCGAATTGACCAATATCGTCGTAAATTGACTCAAGGTAGTCTACAAGCGTACGATTACCCCTCGCCAACATTTCGTGGAGCTTAGCGAGGTATAAAGCGCCCGACATCGCATCCTTATCCCGGAGCTGTGGCGTATCCAGGTATCCATGCGACTCCTCGGCCGCAAACGCCAAGAGGGTTACATCATCGGTTTCGCCACCCAACTCATCACTAAGATTTTGTACTGCTTCACCAATGTATTTGAATCCGACAAGGAGATCGTCCACAACATGGCAGCATGCCCTGTCCGCGATTGCCTTCACGGCGAGGGTCGTGACGATAGTTTCGTAAACGGCGCCGCGCAGCTGGGGGCCGTTTACATCGAGTAACAGGTAATACGCCAGAATCGTCGCTATCTGATTTCCGGTGAGATGTCGCCACTCGCCACGGTGATGGACCTCGGCGCCAAGTCGATCGGCATCCGGATCCGTAGCTAACACAACTCTTGCCCCGAAAGCGTCCGCCTCTAACTTCGACCGCGCAGTTGCTTCCTCCACCTCTGGATTTGGTGCCAGCAAGGGTATCGCAGCGAAGGTTCCATCTGGGCCCTCTCGCGGAGGAACCCGTACGATGTAATCGAGATCTGTCAACGCACGTCCCACTGTTTGCTCGCCGCATCCGCTAAGGGGAGTAAACAGTATTCGAGTTCTATCGGTGGATCGAAGCCCCCGATTATGTGCGCGTTTCATATACAACAACTTGTAATCCGCGAGAGCCTCGGTTGGCACATCACGAATCAGTCCTTTACCGACTGCGGTTTGGTACGGCATGTGGTTTATAGAATGGACTTCCTCCGCCATCTTAGTCAGCGTCTCGTCGCGAGGCGGCAGATATTGTCCCCCATTCTCATCGTAGATCTTAATTCCGTTGTCGTCAGGCGGATTATGCGACGCCGACATGTTGACCCCACCAGAAGCACAAAGTCGCCGTATCAGGTAGGACAATTCTGGTGTAGTGAGCAAAGCATGGTCATCATGCGGAGCCATAATGTACACAACGAAACCATTCGAAGCGTACACCTCAGCCGCGAGATAAGCCAGGCTACGCGAACTCACACCATGAGTCGAATTGTCCGCATGATATGGATTTTGTCCCAGAAATTTTAGGGAACCAGCGATGTCGAGGAATCTCCGAACATCATTCGCTATGACAACTGCACGCTCCGGGGTTTTCCCGGCCTCGGTATGCACAACGCGGTCAAGAAAGCTGCAGTGCGCCTGTATTGTCAACGCGACTACAGTTCGGTTGATGCGATTTGGCCCGAAGCCGACTGTACCTCGAACGCCACCCGTCCCAAATGGGATATCTCGCCAGAATGATTCGTGTATTAAGTCTAATGGCGCATTATCGACAAAGTCTCGCAGGTATTTAACGGGCACCATCGGCAGGTCCCCAGAGAACCATAACTGGAGATTGCGCAATGCTGCGTCGCCTGTACTCGGATAGTGGGCGATCAACTCTTCCGCGATCTCTCCAGGCACATCGTTCCGCATCATCGACCTCCTAAATGCTACCATAGGGGAATCGTTCGGTAACCTCATCGATTAAATAGTCGAGCTTGGGGCGCGTGTCGACTTCAGGCGACAACGGCTTCCTAGTGATTGCAGCTGTTCGTAGTATATATCTACGTCCAGCGGCATCGCCCGATTCCGTCTGCCCTTCTTCGGGCAGCCACCCCTTCGCTTCCACTGAACGCCTAATCAAGTCTACAGCCTCTCGAAGATTATTTCCAGATTTGACACTAGCATCAACAATTAGTATTGAGAGTCTGTCAGCCTTGCGCGACTGCCATGGAACCGCGTTTACAATGTTCTCTATGTCTTTTCTGTCTAGGCCGCTTCGGAAACTCAACGGAAAGAATCGACTGGCTCTAGTGACAAAATAGAGTATTCCTCCCACGATAGCTCCGCCGGGATTAAGAGCTACTATTACGTCTGGCTCCAGCTTCGGAAGGCGATCACTCTCGTCCCAAATCTGTCGTTTTAGCTCTTCAACAGCGGCAAAGTACTCCGCAGGTGACATCGTGCGCACATCATCAATCTCAGGACCAAGCAGGTATCGTATTGTATCGGAAGCGAGCACAGCTTCAGATTCGAGCGTAAGCTGTTCTTCCATGCGGGCAACCAACGCGGCCCACTCTCGTTCGGTTTGAGCGCTCTCCAACATGTCGCTCGCAGAGGCCAATGCCAAGCACGTGGTTGCAGCAGTGCGACCTCGACGTCTGAAGTCGACTGTGTCAGCCCAAAGAGCGAGACTAGCTGCCGCCGCGCCAGTTACGCCCAGAATACCTACGCTGGAGATCGTGATCGCCTTGAGTGCACCCGCGGGTATCCCAACTAATTCGACTAGCAAGACCAATGTCATAAATACACGTGCTTTGGAGGTTAGCGACCGACTTATTTTGCCCTGCTCGGTAGAGAGGGGTCGGATTCGGTGTTGTAAGTAGATGCTTTTTCTTTCATCAAGACCCATAGCCCGAAGGCGCGTCATTTGATCGGTAATTTGCGTGCTTCCGGTTGTCGTCCAAGAGTATTCAAGCATAATTTTTTGATATGCCCGCAAGTTCACTAGCAACAAGTCCCGCGGACTGATGGTTGCGTCGTTGACCGTGATTTCATACGGTCGTGCGCCAACTGCGTACCTCCAGGCGTGCGATGCAGCCAAGATGGCGACGGCGTTGCCACGAGCTTCGGCATTCTCTATCGATTGATCACTAAACGTCATTAGGCGAATTCCAAGAACTACGATGAACGCTAGTACGCCGGCGACTCCCGCGTAATCTAACCGTTGAGAAGAATAGTAACCAATAAAGGTAAGGGCGCCGAACAAGGCTCCGAGTGTCACAAAGATCAACCGGGCTGCAACTAACCTCCGCTTCCGTCTGCCACTTCGTCGTGCCTCAGCTTCTGCGCTGGTCGCTAACGAAGGTACGAATGCGGCCACATCTATATTCACCCTACCGCCCGCTCTCTTTGAAAATTTTTTCGGCAATCCGGTAGGGCGGGGTCTGGTGATACTTTTTACCTAGCGCAAGCGCTGTCCTCGCGTGGAATTTGGCGTCGTTCGTTCGATTAAGCTCGGCGAGGTGGTGAGATAAATTGACGTGAGCAACAAATTCGCCATAAGAATCACCAACCTGGCGACAAAGAAGAGCATCTTCTCGCATGAGTTCTAGTGCGCGCTCACTTTCACTCATCTCAATATGAAGGAGGGCAAGATTGTCCAGCGCCTGGCTTCGGATTTCGAAAGGGTGCCCAATCGTAGCGAGGTCCCGGTAAATATCGAGTGCTTTGGCTCGCTCACCCATTCCAGCGAAGCAGCGAGCCTCACCGATTCTCGCGTATCGACTTTCGATCCCCGCATTCATGGATTCGAATATCTCGCGTGCTGTAACTGAGCACGCAATCGCTTCGGCCCAACGCTCAGCATCGGCGAGCACATTGCCCGTGATCAAGCTGATCTGCGCTCTCAAGTATGTGTCATCCGAAAGATCAGCTGACGCAGTAGCGACTTCTGATGCCGCCAAGGCTGCCTCTAAATCGTCGCATCGACGGAAGGCGACCGCCGCCTCATGATAGGCCCACGCCTTCGCGGCACCCCCAACAAGACTCCCTGCAGTGATGTAGTGATCTGCGGCGACCCGATAATCTCCCAGATCCTCAGCAGCTCGCGCTGCGGCTATTTGTATGCGGGGGTCTTGTCTGTTCTCCGGCATCCCTTGCGACTTCCGTCGTCCTGTCGTACATCAGGAGCCTAAACCTTGGTACCGTCAGCCCGGGACACCCCCCACCAGACGATGTCTACGATGTCCAGCCGTCATGATCTTCGGCGCATCCCGGTCCCAGCGCACATAGCCGGCCGTTGAGGACTGCAGTACTTCGGGTCCGGTCGGTCCGTGATAGACCACGACCAGTTAGTTAGTGAACCTGGCCAGCGGACGTGGATCAGGACGTGGTCGTATTGTCTGGGTCCAGCGCAGTCCGACTTTGGAGGCGTTGGCCGATGATCTGGGTGCGCCCGCGGGGATGTGTTGGACGCAGCTCGCACACCCGCGCCTCTCTCGACTGCGAGCTGTCCGTGGTGATGCGGGCGATGCGACCGATCGGCCAGCCCCAGCAGGCCCTTCCTGGCGGTAGCGGCGCAGCCAGGCGTGCACCGTCTTGCGCGACACCCCGTAACGCTCAGCGACCTCAACGACGGGAACACCGCCGGACGACGTCCATGCGGCGTGATGACGCTGCTCCACGACGCTCGTTCGTCGGCAGCTTCGACGAGCTCGTTCACGAGTTGTGCGGTGGTGACGTAGCGGACGCGACGGCCTTGTTCGCAGGCGACGAGGCCGAGGGCGATGAGCAGGTGGCTTTTGCCGGTGCCGGGGTGATGACGACAGACTGCAACACATTTGGGCGGCGTTGCCATGTGAGGTGGGGGTAACAGCGGCGACTCATCCGTTGTTCGGGCAGTTACTCGCCGCGCGTGAGTTCAGGAGTGTCGAGGGGGTGGTGTTTCTAGTCGTGGAGTTGCCCGATAGCAGCCCGGGAACGATCCGGGCCGATGCCACGGACGTGTTGGGCGTGGATGCGGTCGAATTGGTCGTGACGGTCCTGGATGTGAACGGCCTGCACGCGCTGAACCATCTGGTTCGCGGCCTGCAGTCGCGGCAGGTCCCCGCTCGGCTCCGAATTGGCAAATAGGTTCACCCCTGCCCTGATCGCGCTCACGACTTGGGAAGGTGAACCTATTTGCGCGTCTTGAGAGTAGCCGCTGCTCCTGTTCAACCCGCTCTGCCCAACCTCGATCTGCTCGAGGGTGTGTCGGCCGAGCCGATCGAGTGGTGGTGGGGACTGCCGGAGGCCACCCGGGAGGGGATCTTGGCCTTGCTGGCCAGGCTGATCGCCCGCTGCGTCCTGGTCGACGATGCTGCCGATGGTGGGGAGGGCAGTGATGGTTGAGGCGACAGTCCACCTTGACGACAGTTGCGGGCCGCATTGCCGCCTCAAGCGTTCTTCTACGCCGAGGTCCAGGACCGTGCGGAGCTGGAAGCCGTCTTCCCGGAAGCGGTACCGCTATAGGCTGGCTGGCAACGGCTGTTCGTGACGTGCCGGCGGTTACTGCTCCCGCTGTTCGGGTATCGGGGGCAGCACCGGAAGGCGCCGTACTCGAAGCCGACTCCGCTCGATGACCACGATGGCCCCTTGGTCGAGGTCGTCGTACAGCCGGGGAGGTTCGCCAACAGAACAGCGGCCTGCTCGTCCGGCGTCATGGGTTCGTAGGTACGCAACAGCACGAATGACGGCGCCACTGTGCACTGCCGAGCCAACAGTTCGCCAAAGTCGGTGTCCTCGGACACGAGGACGAACACTGTGCCGCCGCGCGAACTCCAAGATCGCGGAATCGGTGGCGTGCTGCAGATCGTGATCACGAACTTGAGCCGTGCTTCGATGCCGGCATCACGCAGCAACTGCGCAACACGATGTGAGACGTGGCGTCGAGAAGGAACTTCATCACCGAGCTGCCAATGGCAGCTCACGCTCCTGAACCGCTGCTGCGGCGTATTCCAAGGCAGCCAGGATGTCCTCGGGCTCCAGACAGGGAAATCCTCCAGGATCTTCCCTGTCTCACGCCCGGTAGCCAGCTGGCCCAGGATAGTACTGACCGGGATGCGCAGGTCACGGATGCACGGCAGCCCGCCCATCTTCTCGTGGACGATGGTGATTCGATCAAACGCCATGGTTGTGACCTTCAGTGATCATAATAACCTGGGGCAGTTCGGTCGTACCTGCTTGCCTTCGTTGATGCCCTACGGTCGGTTACGTCGGGCGACCTTACGGGCATGGTGCGACTGCCGCCGAGGATGACGGCGTAGGACCGGATGCATCGGCGGTTCTTGGGCTTGTCCATTGACAACTGGAGCGCTCCGGGCGTCGCTGGTGGCTCGACAGCATAATTCGAGGGGACGGAATGCCCCATGGTGCGTTGCCGATTCTCGGCCATGCCACAAGCTCGGCCTGCGAAGGGTCGGGTGAGGCTCCGACGCAGTGCCTCGCTGAGCTCGTGCCCGAGATCTGAGGACCGAGCGGTTGACTACCGTTGCCGTCGGCCCACCAGCGGTACCGTCGTCAGCGAACCCCTGATTGAGGAGGAGCAGATGGGCGATGACGTCGACGTGCGAGCGGAGCTGATACGCCGGATCGAGGTTCGGCGTTCCAGCATCAATGCTTTCGTGCGACGCGTCCGACCGCGTAGTGCGCGACTCGCCAACATCAGTATAGTCAGTAGTGCTGCAGCGGCGGTTTTCACAGCTGGTCCTGCATTGGGCGGCTTGTCTTTTGCGGAAACTGTTCAACGTGGGCTTTCGTTATCTGACAGCTCGCTCGTGTGGCGGATTCTCTGCCTTTTCGCCATGCTCGTGTCCCTCGTAGCGGCGATTTCGGTGAATCTGAACAAGTCGCAAGAAACGACGTCACGGCTTAGCGCCGCCGAAGCATGTGATGCGGAGCTAGAAGGGCTGCGGACGCTCCTCGAGTTCGCCCAGTTGTCAGTCCGCGACGCCGCCGAATTATATCAAAAATATATCACTAAGATACCATTCGTGCAGGAGGAGCCGATCAATTACGGGTGACCCCGTCCAATGTCTCGGACCAACCGTCGCAGCGTTGCCTTCCGATCGATCAAGATCTCCCGCTTCGACCGGCAGGGATGGCGTCTCGGCAGTGAGTCGTCGACTCATCGGATGCAGCGCGGGAGATGCCCGATAAGTGCAACTCGTGTTAATGTCGACCCTTCACGTAAGGACGCTTGTCTGAGCCGTCCACGTTACTGCTGTCCCTCACGAAATCTCGCATTTCTTCTTCGAACTCTGGAACGCCGCCACGATTACAATCTACGATGATGCCCAGGCGCTGGGCCAACTCCCAAACCGGCAAGTTCGGATCGAATGTGGCGTGCCTGTTGCGGGCTGCCTGGACGAGAAGTACAAAGCCATCGTAATCTTCGTCCTCGATCGTCTGCAGGTCTCGCAACACGGCAGTCCTATCAATCTTCTTACCCCTCACCGGCGACCACCTTTCAGGTATGAATGCGCCCCGTGAGGACTGATATTACAGCATAATTAAATCAGGCGCCCACCGGCTGTGGCATTCCGACGCATCAGCGGTCTGAAGACGCCCGGGCAGCTATGACGGGGTCTCTGGACGTGGCCGCGCAGGCGCGCGCCTACGGGCGGCAGGCCGCGGGGCTGCCCGGCGCTGGGGCGATGCTTGGCGCTCTGGCGATGCCTGAGGCGCTGGCGATGCGCGCACCGAAGGCCAGGCCACGCCTTGACGCTTGGCGTCGTCATAGCCCGCTGCGATCCGGGCCTCGACCGAGAACCGGGAGAAGTCGCTGGCGTTGGTCAGGTCGGGATCGAGTCTGGCCTCGATGACCCTGAAGCTGTCAATCCGCCGGTGGCCCAACATGCGCTGGTAATCCTGGTCGGCTCGGATCGGGCTGTCGGCTGGGAGCTCTGCGTCGACGCGTTCGATGAGTTTGAGCACCTTGTCGATCTTGTTGAAGAGTTTCTCGTCGAGCTTGATCCGGCTTGTGTACTGGAGCTGAACCATCCGGTTGACGACGTCGGGCAGTGTTTGAGGCAGCGGAGCTTCCATGGGGAACAGTTGGACCACGATCAGTTCCCGGTGGATAGCGGGATTGTCCGGCTCGCACGACTCGAGAAAGTTGATGGCCGGGCTGAGCGGGGTATTGGCGAACAGGCCCCCGTCCCAGTACCACTGCCCGTCCACCTCGGTCATGGGAAAGCCGGGCGGGAGGCTGCCGCTGGCCACCACATGCTCGAAGGTGAGGTCGTGCTCGGCATTATCGAAGTACCTGATCAGCGCGGTCCCCAGATCGATAGCGCCCACGATCACCCGGGTGCCGCCGTGGTTGAGCGTGTCGAGGTCGGCCAACTCCGCCAGGGTCCGGCGCAGGGGGCCGGTCTCGTAGATGCTCGTACTCGCCCACGGCGCGAAGAGCAGCCCGGAGTTCAGCCCGTACATGCCGGGGTTACCCAGCGCCGCCAGGGAACGCTCGATTTCGCGCGGCATGAACGGGATCGTCGCTGGGAAGCCGGGTATTTGGGGGAGCACTGTCAACTTGTCCCGCCACAATGTCTCCAGGGTGGCGATCGGCTCGCCTCGAGCACCGCCGAGCACGGCGGAGGTCACGGCACCGATCGAGATGCCCGCCACCGCTGCTGGCTTGAAGCCGGGCCGCTGATCGTAGATGGCCTTGAGCACGCCGAGTTCGTAGGCCCCCAGGGCCCCTCCTCCCTGCAGGACGATCGCGGTCCGGATATTGGCCGGGTCGGTCGGCATTGCAGCTCCCTCATCGGCGGAAACGCTGGCAGCGGTACTCCCGCGTTGCCATGACACCAACGCCGACCGTACCGACGTTGCCGCCGATGCGCAGAAGGTTTACCAGCAGGAAATATGCTGGATGAAAGATTTGGTGGTGACGCTGCGATGTCACCGTGGGAAATCAGTTGGTCCTGGCTGGGCTGATCTTGAGCACCTTGTCGTCATCGCCGTTGCTGGTGGTGACGTACAGCGCCCCGTCGGGTCCGGTACGCGCCGCGCGTAGCCGACCGTAACTGTCCTCCAGCTGGGGGAGCCGCCCGACCTCGGTTACCGCTCCATCCGCGGCTACTCGCATGAGCAGGAGCTTGGTGCCCTTCAGCGCGGTGACCGCGAGCAGATCCTGCATGTCACCCCATTGCTCACCGGTGAGAAACGCGGCCCCGCAGATCGCTTCGGTGGAACCGCCCGAGCGCCATACTGCGGGGACTGCATCCGGGAAGCGTTGCAGGTCGGTCATCGGCACGCTCTCGTCGTAACTTGTCCCGGTACCACCACGGGATGGGTCCCAGCCGTAGTTGGCCCCGGGTCGCAGGATGTTGATCTCGTCGTCGACGTCAGGGCCGTGTTCTGCGGCGAAGAGCCGGCCGGTTCCCGGTTGCACCGTCACGCCTTGCACGTTGCGATTGCCGTAGGTGAACACGAGTCGTTCCGCAGCGTTCGGTGAGCCGGCGAAGGGATTGCCGGGGGCGGGAGCGCCGGTGCGCAGATCGACGCGGAGTACCTTGCCGCCGAGCTTGGTGCGGTCCTGAGCCACATTGGCCTTCGCCGAGTCGCCCGTGCCCACATAGAGGTAGCCGTCTGGCCCCAGGGTGGGGCGGCATCCCGAGTGCCTACCGGAGGGATTCAAGGTGAGGCCAGCGACCAGCGGGTCAACCACCCGGCGGGCTCGGGCGCCATCAGGGGACAGCTCCCAGGTGACCAGCCGGACATCCACCGGCCGCCCGCCCTGCTGATGGGTCTGGCAGGTGGTGAATCGGCGAGTCTGCGCGAAGTCGGGATGCACCACCAGCCCCATCAGCCCGCCTTCCCCGGCGACGAGGACGTCGTCGAGGTCGGCGGCCACCTCGATGACTTGGGCGCCAGGTCCAGTGGAGCGCAGCAGACGAAGCCGCCCTGGGCGCTCGGTGATCAGCGCGGCACCGGTGGGCAGGAACCCGATGTCCCACACATGCTCCAAGCCGGCGGCCACCACATCGACCCGAATCCCGGGTGCGGACGGGGATCGCTGCGGAGCAGGGGAGTTACCGGTGACCTGGGTGGGAACACCGGCGCCGATCGGGGTGCCCTGGCCACCGATCGAGCACCCGACGACAAGCCCGAGTAGCACCAGCAGTACAGGTAAGCGAGGCATTTCGCGTGATGCTCCCCATTCTCGGGTGAGTCCGCCGTGAGCTCAGCGGCGGGTGAGGATGCGGGTCACCCCCGCCGCCCCAGTGGAGAGCAGCAGCCAGCCGACCGCAGTCAACAAGCTTGCCACCCAGGCCGAGAGGCCGGAGGCCCGCCACAGCCCGTCCTGACCCAGGTTGACCACCGGGACCAGCAGGTCCGCGGCGTAGATCACCGGTTGCCACGAGGGATCCTGGCCGGTGTCGAGCCGGGGCAGCTGGTGATGGGTGAACCACAACGACCCGAGCAGCCAGCACACCGCGAGCCACCACCCCGCCCGCCACGGTCGGTAACCGTAGCCGACGGTCCACTCCTGAAACCACCCCCACAGCCGTCGGACCGGCCGGTGACCGCTGTGCCGGTGTCGTTGTTTGGCCAGTAGCACGGTGTCGGCATGGTCGTCGTGGCCGCCATCGCGGTAACTCGCGGCGAGACGGTCGTAAGGATCAGGGTCGTAGTCGGGCAGCACAGATCGCAACCAGCTCAGCCGGGTCGTCACACTCACCTCGGGTGAAGCGGTGAGCGATTGGTACTGGAAGTCCTCGATATCCACCCTCCCTCGGGTATTCCAGAGGTGCTCATCGTCGAAGACTGAGCCGGCTACCACGCTGGCGAGGATCACGTCGCCCAGTGGCGGCTCGGCACAGCGCAGCCACAGCTCCTGGCAGGTCATTCCGCGCGCACGCAGCGCCGAAACACCCTTGCCGGGCCCACCGAGCCGGGCGCCGGTGAAGTTCGCTGATTTCGACACGTCGACGAGGCTGAGCCGCACACCCCCGGCAGCGATGAACCCGCGGCTGGCGAAGAGGTCTTTGCCGATCGTGGCAGCCCGGGCATCCAGCGATGCCTTGGTCGAGCCGTCCGGCCGGCATCGTGGCGCCTCGAGCTTGGCCCCGGTGCAGTCCAGCGTCGAGCCGATATGGGCGTGGTGCAGCCGGATCGAGCCCCAGACCTCCACATAGCGCAGGAACAGCGACCCGCCGACCCGCAGTCTGTCGGCGAACAGCGCGTCCAGCCCCGGACCGTGCAGCACAACACCGGTGAGGCTCGCGCTGCCGTGCACCTGCGCGCCGACCAACCGGACCTGGCCATGCGCGCACAGCGGGCCGATCCCAGTCGAGCGCTGAGCCTGCGGAAGAGAACCGCGCGCCTCCAGATCGCCGAGTACCTCGATACCGTCAGCGGCCAACGCGACCGGCACGGGTCGTGGCTGATCACCGTTGTCGGTGCCCGGCTCGACCGGGCTACCCAGGGTCGCGCCGGACAGGCGCAGGTAGCCTCCGACCCGTGCATTGGTCAGCCGGACGGTGCCGGTGGCGGTGAACCCCGCGTCGAGCACCAGGTTGCCGTTCACCGCCAGGCGGTCGGCTACCAGGGCCGCACTGGGATCGGCGCTGCCGCGGGGCAGCACGAGGACCGCCGGCTCGTCCGGACTGGTGGTGCCCTGCAACGTCGCACCGGAGAACACCGCGTTGCCCGCGACCGAGGCACCGGCGAGCACCACCCGCCCTTGGCTGCCCAATCCCCGATCACAGCGCAGGTTGCCACCGATCTGCACTCCTGAGGCCTCCAGCGCGTCGCCACCGGGACGGGCCAGCTGCGCGCCGCGGAGATCGATGTTGCCGTCCACCCGGGCGCCGGATAGCTGCACTTCGCCCTCAGCGTGCAGCCGCCGGGCGTCGAGCACACCCCGGACCACCAGCCGCACCCCGACCAGAGCGTGACCACCGGGGACGTCCAGACAGGTACCGATCAGCCGTAGCGGTCCCTCGATCCGGGCGTCGGGCAGCACGATCGGCCCGCTCACGGTGCAATTCTCCAATGCCAGCTCGCTGCGGACCCGGACGTTAGCCGCTCGCAGGCCGGGCAGCGTGCACCGGGTCATGCGCCAACCGGCCAGCTCAGCGGCGTACAGGTCGATGCACTCGTCGAACGTGCAGCCGGTCAACTCGACCAGCGCGGTGACTGTCCCCCCGGGCAGCTCCAGCGGGCCCCGGACGAGCGCGCCGGCCAACCGCAGTGCGGGAATCCGCCCTCTGGCGGGCGGTGGTGTTCCGGCGAGCAGCCCGGCAAGCAGCGTGGCAGGCACTTCGGCCCCGGCGAGGTCCACCGTCGCGCCGGTGGCGAATGCCTGACGTACCTCATCAGCTGCAATACCGCTATGGGTCACCGGCACCCTCTCACGCCGCGGATCCTACGGCGAACCCGCAAGATAAGGCGATGAGCATTCGTGCGGAAGCCGCCGCGGACCAGGCCGCTCACCCGCAGCGCTGGCGAGCCCTCGCGGTCACCCAGCTGGCTGGTTTCATGAGCCTGCTGGACGTCAGCATCGTCAATGTTGCGCTGCCCTCGATCCAGCAGAGCTTGGGTGCCTCGATGGCGCAGGTGCAATGGGTGGTGTCGGGCTACGCACTCACCTTCGGGCTGGTGCTGGTGGCAGGTGGGCGGCTGGGAGATGCCCTGGGTCGCCGGCGGATGTTCCTTGCCGCCCTGACCGGGTTCATCCTGGCCAGCGCGTTGTGCGGAGCGGCGCCGAGCGCGGGCCTGTTGGTCGCGGCGCGGCTGCTGCAGGGTCTCACTGCCGGAATGCTCACCCCGCAGAACACGGGGCTGATCCAGGTGCTGTTCCGGGGTGCGGAGCGGGGCAGGGCGTTCGGCATCTTCGGCGCCACCGTCGGGTTGTCCACAGCGGTCGGCCCGGTGCTCGGCGGCCTCATCCTCGCCGCGGCCGATGAGCAGCAGGGCTGGCGTTGGATCTTCTACGTCAACGTTCCGATCGGGCTGGTCGCGCTCGTGGCAGCCTGGCGGCTGGTGCCCGCGCGGCAGCGTCGCGGCGGGCCGTTGGCAGCACAAATCGACGTTGTCGGCGCGCTGTTGCTGGGTGCCGGTGTGCTGTGCCTGTTGCTGCCGCTGGTCTTGGTCGAGGACGGTGGGCTGCGCCGGTTCTGGTGGCTGTTTGTGCTGGCACCGGTGCTGGTTGCGCTGTTCTTTGGCTGGGAGCAGCGGATGGTGCGGCGTGATCGGGCGCCCTTGCTGGACACCCGGCTGCTGTCCGCTACCCCCGGCTACCCCGCTGGAGCGGCGCTCGGGCTGGTGTACTTCGTCGGCTTCAGCGGGATCTGGCTGGTGTTCGCGTTGTACTTCCAGCGTGGGCTGGGATATACGCCGCTGCAATCCGGGCTCGCGGTGACATCGTTCGCGCTCGGCTCGGCGGTGTC
>CAXUFG010000024.1:21193-35331 GCA_964250265.1 uncultured Pseudonocardiaceae bacterium
CCGCGGCCTCGGCGGGGTGGCTGGCGGCGCTGCCACTGCTCGTGGCGGGCATCGGCGGCGGCGCGGTGATCTCGCCGAACGTCACCCTGACCCTGGAGTGCGTGCCCACCCGGATGGGCGGGGCCGCCGCCGGAGCCTTGCAGACCGGCCAGCGGATCGGATCGGCCATCGGAACGGCCATGCTGGCAGCGGTGTTCTACGGGGTAGTGGCCCATAGCGGCGATTACCAGAACGCCATCGCCGCCGCGCTGCTCACCGGGACGGGGTTGGTGTGTCTGGCTCTGCTCGTCGCAGTGCTAGAACTCCGGCTCCGCCGACGTCGGGCGTTGCTCGCAGCACCGGATGAGGCCAGTGTGGCGCAGGCCGACGTGCATCGGGCTTGACCCTGGGGGCTACCGGCGCAGGTGCGCCGGCACTGCCGCGCCACGGTCGGCGGCGAGCCCGACGGTCGCCAGCAGTATCGCGCTGACCAGGTGCAGCCCGTGGTCCGCCAGGTTCAGCGCGAGCACATTCGCGGTGGAGCCCTGCAGCGCTATGCCCACTGCGAACACGAGGAAATACACCGCGCCGACGGTGGTGTTGACCCGCTTGCTGATCGCGATCGAAGCAAGGCCGCCACCGATCAACAGCGCGCCGACGAGGATATGCACAATGTTGTGCAGTGGATTGATCATGAACCCGAGTAGCGACTCGCCATACTGGCTCGCAAAACCGCTGAACCCGGTGATGAAGAATCCCACCACGCCGACCAACACGTAGACCAGACCGAAGCCGACGCCCACATTCTTGTTGACCATGACTCGCGGTTCCCTTCTGCGACGGAGCCGGAGGCGCCCCTGAGCCCCGATCTCAGTCGATGTTCGTCACGAGGACATCGTCCGGTTCGTGGACACCGTGCGGAATATCTCAGGCGCCACGGAGCAGGTCTCGGTCCTCCTCGCTCAATAGTCCCCACGCGAGTAACTGGCGCCCCAACTGGTTGATGTTGTCGCGACCGCCGATTCCGATCACTCCGCGCTCCAGCAGCCTCCGGCACCACCGACCGACACAGTCCTCGACAGCTTTGGCAGTGACGGGCTCCTCAAGGTGCCGCACAGCAGATGCGTACTCGGCGGCCTCCCTATTACCGACCGCTTCGCCAGGATCGGGTAGCGCCAAAAACTTGGCCGCAAGCAGCAACCGGTCACGATCTGTCGGCTCCGGTAGTGGGCGCGTGGTGTCATCGTCAGACTTCGGGCCCTCCATCGGCGCCGCAGGTCGAGGGTCGTCGGCGCTCACCCCCAACAGATACCGCCCGGCGGCCCCGCCAATCCTGATCTCCAGATCGGGCGGCCCGATCGCCCACCGTGAGCCCGAGGGCAGCGGGTTCGAGACGCCCCGCACGATCACGTCGAACGGTCGGCTGGTGCTGTCATTGCGGAGCACCCACAGTCCCTGGTCGCAATAAATTGAGCCCGCGTTACGGGAGATATCGAGGTCAGGCCCACCGCTCACACTCGCATGACCGAATTGCAGGGTGCGGTCGCTGCCTCGCCCGAAGGTGAACGGCGGGTCGCCCCGGCACAGTCTGGCCAGCGGGCGGCCCATGAAGGCAACCACCAGCCCACGCGGCGGTCGACGTGGCCCGTTCATCGAACCAAGTTATCCGTGCACTGCTGGCTTGACCACCACCGACGGCGCGGGCAGCCCTCTAGCGAGAGACGGGGGGTGGAGGCTCTACTAAATACGGGAGGCACGAGGACTGGAGATCTGCGTGTACTCAAATCAACAGACCATCGAGACCAAGTCGGCGCCGCCAGGCGGACTCTCTGGGCAGAGTCGCCATCAAAGACGCATCGATCGGCTGATCGCCGAGTCGGGCACCACGCCCGGCAAGCTGCGCGTAGCCCGGATGATCCTCGTCATCGGGATCATGCTGGCCGGGAGTGTTGCTGGACTCGCCGCGTACGCCCGGGTTGATACCACCCGTGACATCGCAGTGCACCTTGCGCCGCTCAACGCGCACGTGACCACGCTGTACCGGTCGCTGGCTGATGCGGATGCCACCGTCGCGCTCGCGTTCCTGTCCGGCGGCGTCGAACCTCCTGACCTGCGTGTGCAGTACGACACGGACATGACGATGGCGTCGGACAGCCTGCGTCAGGTCACCGCTCAGACTGGCGCGGAGCCGGGAACCGACGACCTGCTCGCCAAGATCAGTAGGGAACTGCCTGAATACACCGGCCTCGTCGAACGGGTTCGGGCGAACAACCTGCAGGGCTTGCTGCCAACCGGGAAATCTTTTCTCGGCCGGGCCTCGGAGCTGATGAGGAACGACATCCTGCCCCAGGCAGCGGAGCTGCAACGACGGCAGGCTGCTCAGCTCGACGAGGCCTACCGGCGGGCCGGGTCGCTGCCCGTTATGGCGCTGACGGCCGGCGCGGTGAGCCTGGGAGGGTTGATCTGGGCGCAGGTGTTCGTGTTCCAGCGGACGCACCGGATCGTGAATCTTGGCTTGGTCGCTGCGAGCGGCGCGGTGATCGTCGGCCTACTGTGGTGGACGGCCGCGGGGGTGGCCTCGGCGAACGCATTGGGGAGCGCGCATCGCCATAGCCAGTCGGTGTCCGACGCGCTGGTACCTGCGCAGATCGCGGCATTGCGGGCTCGTGCCATTGAGACCAACCAGCTGGTGTCCAGTCTTGCCAAGTCGGCTGAGGACGAATTCGGCAAGCAGACGCAGCTGGTTGCGGCGCATCTCGCACAAGCCCAGCGATTCGATCCCGACGAGAAGATTCTCCCCGACGGGGAGACAGCGGTCCGGAACTACACCAGGGCGCACACCGATCTCCAGGGGCTGGTCAACGCCGGGAAGGACAGTAAGGATGCCGTGAGCACCACCGCCACCAGGTTCACAGAGCTCGATCGGATGGTGTCCAACGCCATTGCCCGAGAGAGCACGATCCTGGGCAACGACATCGCGCGCGCCCAGGGATGGTGGCTCACTGGGCTACCGATCGGCACAGGCTTGCTGGCACTCGCTGCGGCGGTCGGGGTGGCCTTGGGTGTCCGGCAGCGACTGGAGGAATACCGATGAGTCCTCGACTGATGTTCCTGTGCTCGGGGCTGATCGCCGTCCTGGGGGCAACGGCTGGCTGCCAGTCATCGGAGCACCCGACGGCGGCGCCGGTGACGGCCGTATCCGGGCCGAGCCCCTCGGCTGGAGCCGCGCATACCGGGCAGGCGCCCGCCGCGCCGGAATGCGATCCCCGGGCGAGCCTGCGCCCGCGGGGGTCATTGCCCGCACCCGGCCAGATGCCGGCTGGCTCCCGGATGGCCACCATCGCCGAACGGGGATTTCTGATCGCCGGCGTCAACCGGGACGTCGACCCGTTCTCTATCCGTAACAGGGACCTGAGGTGGGAAGGCTACGACGTCGACATTGTGCGTGACATTGCCCGGGCGATCTTCGGTGACCCCGAGAAAGTCCGGTACCTGCCGCTGAACACGGCCGACCGCGTCAAGGCTGTGCAGTCGGGCGATGCCGACGTGTCGGTCGCGACGATCACCATCACCTGTGAGCGGCGTCAAGATGCGGAGTTCAGCATCGTGTATCTCGAGGCGGCACAACGGGTGCTGGTGAACAAGGGCTCAGGCATCAAGAGCATGGCTGACCTGGGCGGCAAGCGCGTCTGCGCCGGCGATGGCACGACCTCGATTGAGCGAATCCGGAAGGCTTCATCGAAGCCGATTCCGGTGGCGGTGCCCGCCACTGAGGACTGCCTGGCCATGATCGAGCGCGGTGATGTGGATGCGGTATCCACCGACGACGCGATGCTGGCGGGTATGGCCAAGCAAGATCCGCAAGCCGAGATCGCCGGCCCGGGATTCAGCGAGGAGCCCTACGGCGTGGCGATCAACCGCGATCATGCGGACCTGGCGCGGTTCGTCAACGCAGTACTGGAGCGCCGCACTCAGGACGGCCGGTGGCAGGCAAGCTATCAGCGCTGGCTTGAGCCCGTGCTGGGTCCATCGCCACCAGCCCCGAAACCGCAGTACCGAGACCAGCCATGACGATCTTCACCGCGACCGGAGGCAAGCACGCCGCGGAGCGCCTCGCGGCCGAGCAGCAGACCATCGCCGAAAGCCTGATCGACCTGGACGGCCACCTCGGGCGCCGGCTACTCGAGGGCACTGCTCTGGAAGGCGTGACCCTCGCACGCCGGGCCGAGGTCCTGGACGGCGTGGCGAGGCTCTGGACCCTCTACGAGACCTACAAGTCCGTGGTGGAGGAGGTCCGCGCGATCATGGCACGGCGGTCCCGGCCGACCCGAGCGGACCTGCTTGAGATCGAGGAGTTGGTGACCGGCGGCACCATGGCTCTACCCGACCCAGACGGCTCCCTGCCGGGCCGTCAGGTCACTCTCCCCGAGCTGGTGACCGAGTTCCATGCGGTGTACGGCCGCGTGTACGACGTGGTCACCGCCGTCGATCGGGTCTGGGCCGAGCTGAGCCCGCGATTCGACAGCTGCGACACGCTGCTCCGCGAGGCACGGGCTCTCGCGGCCGACCTCGGTCTCGTGGCTGATCAGGACCAGGCCGCCCCGCTGCTCACCCAGTTGGCCAACCGGCTCGACATCGTGCGGCGGACCGCTCTGACCGATCCGTTGCTGCGCTGGAGTGACAGCGCGGTCGACGTGGCCGAGGCCGATCAGCTCATCTCGCGCTGCGAACGGGCGCTGACCGACTTGCACGGGCTGGAGGAGCTCCGCCGGCATGCCGAGCGCCGCCTCGCGGAGGTTGCCGCGACGCTCATCGAGGTGCACCGCCTGACTCAGGAGATTGCGGAGGAACGCCGCCTGGTCGACGCCAAGATCCACACGGTTTCGGGACACGAACGGCCGGTGCGGCTGGCGGACCCGCTGGATCCTCGGCTGAGTGCCGCGCGGGAGTTGTGTCGGAGCGGGCGCTGGCAGCCGCTGGCGACCGAGCTACCAGCACTGGAAGGGGAGGCCTCCGCGGCGCTGGCGCGGGCCGAAGCCGGGCTGGCGCAGGCTGGCCTGCCCCTTCGGCAGCGCGGCGAGCTGCGTGGGCGCCTGCGTGCCTACCGGGCGAAGGCTGCCCGGCTGGGTCGAATCGAGGATCTCGAACTTGAGCAGCGCTACTGGCGGGCCCGCGAGCTGCTGTGGCGCTCGCCCTGCGATCTGGTCCGTGCGGCGGCCCTAGTCACCGAGTACCAGGACGCGGTCAACGCAACGGTGGCTCACGGGGATGGGACATGATGAACTGCCAGGTAGCCGGCTGCGGTGCGGTGATCGGAGTCGACGGCTACTGCACCCGGTGCGGAACGGCGGCGAAGCCGTCGATCAAGGCTGCGCTCGGTGCGAGACGGCCCAAAACCACCGGCCCCGACACATCCCAGCCCACCACACGCCCACCGACCTCGCGCCCGGTGACATCCGCGCCCATGACCGGCGGCGCCCGCCAGAGCTCGCTGCTCAGGCTGCCTGAGGTCCAGGAAGGTGAGCACCTGGCGCCGGTGCTGGCTGACTCGCAGGTACCCGAGCACAAGCGGTTCTGCCCGAACCCCGGCTGCCGCCAGCAGGTGGGGCGGGCGCGCGATGGTCGGCCCGGGCGCATCGAGGGCTTCTGCCCGCACTGCCGGGCCAGGTTCTCCTTCCGGCCGCCGCTCCAGCCCGGTTTGCTCGTCGGCGATGGCCAGTTCCGGGTGGAGGGTGCGATCGCGCACGGCGGACTGGGCTGGGTGTACCGAGCCTGGGATTGCTGGGTCCCGCGCTGGGTCGTGCTCAAGGGTCTGATCGACCCGGACGATCCGGACCACCGCCAGGCAGCGGTCGACGAGCTGGCGGCGCTCGCCGGTGCCAAGCACCGGAACATCGTCGCTGTGTACACCGTGGTCAAGCATCAACACCCACTCACGGGGCACACCATCGACTACATCGTGATGGAGTGCCTCAGCGGCCGCTCGCTCAAGCAGCTTTACCAGGAGCGACCCGACGGCGACCGAGGCCTGCCGGTGGATCAGGTCTGCGCGTTCGCGCTCGAGGTGCTGGCAGCACTGAGCTATCTCCACGAGAAGCACGGCCTGCTGTACTGCGACCTCTCCGGTGACAACGTGATCCACTCTCCTGACGGTGTCAAGTTGATCGACCTGGGCGCGGTCCGCCGGATTGACGATGCAGACAGTCCGGTCTTTGGAAAACCGGGCTTCCAGGACCCGCAGATCGCGATCCACGGCCCGTCGGTCGCGACCGATCTCTACACCGTCGCCCGGATGATGGCGGTGCTCAGTTTCCCGTTCCCGGGGTTCTCCACTGACCGCCAGGGCACCCTCCCCAGCGCGGACGAGGTTCCGCTGTTGGCTGAGCATCCCTCCTTCCACGGGCTGCTGCGACGCGCGACGAACCCGGACCCACAGTGCCGGTTCGCCTCCGCCGCGGACATGGCCGAGCAACTGCGAGGTGTGCTGCGGGAGGTGCGCGCCAAGCAGGAGTGCCAGCCGTCCCTGGTACCCGCAGCCTCGACCCGATTCGGGCCGGAACTGCGCGTGGTCGGTGCCGACCCGGACATCTTTCCCGATGGGGAGCTGGACACCGTCGCGGCCGCACTGGCCCTGCCTGATCCCCAGGTCGACCCCGCAGACCGGCACGCCGGTCGCCCCCCCAGCCGGCCCGGCGGGTCTGCTCGCCGCGATCCGCACGGAGAGCCCAGATGAAACCGAGCGGGTGCTCGTCACGCTGCCCGACCCGTCGCTGGAGACGCGCCTCCGGCTCGTGCGCACCCGGATCGAGCTGCGCCGTCCTGACAACCGCAACGATATCGACACTCTGGCCCGGCACCACCCTGGTGACTGGCGGGTGGACTGGTACCGGGGGCTCTGGTCGCTGGTCAACCGCGAGGTGAAACCCGCCGGGCAGGCCTTTTCGAATGTGCTTGAGGCGCTACCGGGCGAGACCGCCCCCAAACTAGCGTTGGCCCTCTGTGCGGCGTGCGCCGGCGACAACCAACTTGCCGAGCACGGCTACGCAACCGTGTGGCAGACCGACCTGTCTTATGTGAGCGCTGCGTTCGGACTTGCGCGGGCCCGCTTTGCACTCGGCGACCTCGCAGGAACGGCTGCCGCGATGGAAGCCGTGCCGGAAAGCTCCCGTTATGCCGTGACGGCGCGGCTGTGCGCAATCCGGGCCCGGGTCCGCGGATGCGCGCGCGGGCAGTCGCCGGTGGCCGACTTCTTCACCACCGCCGAAAAGCTGGCCATCCTGGACCTCGACGATCACCGGCGGGCGCTCGCAATCGCGGAGGTGCTCGAGACCGTGCTGGATTGGGAATCAGCCCACCGGCCATGGGCCCACGGGACAAGGCTCCCCGACGCCCTGCTCGGTCACCAGCTCAACGAACACGGGGTTCGTGATGGGCTGGAGAGGACGTACCGCAAGCTCGCCCGGCTGGCTCCCACCGCGGCAGAGCGGATCACCTATGTCGACAAAGCCAACGAGTACCGAAACCGGAGCTGGATATGACGCCTGTGCATTGCTGTCCTCAGTGTGCAGAGCCGGTGGGTACGCAGGACCGGTACTGCGAGCAATGCGGTGCCAGGGTGGCGGAACAGGCGAGGGATCGGGTCGAGGTCGACATCGGGTCCGCCGCGGGAGTCAGCGATCGAGGCCGGCGTCACTACCGCAATGAGGACGCGCTGGAGCTGCGCAGTCTGGGGGGATCGGGAGGACTGCCGGGGCGGGTTTCCAGCCGCGGAGTAGCCATGGCGGTCGTCTGCGATGGGGTGTCCACGGCCGCTCGGCCCGATGACGCGTCCGAGGTCGCCGCCGAGGCCGCCGCCGAGGCTCTGATGGCGGCGCTACGCGCTGATGAAGCTCCGGCCGCGGCGACGTTGGAGGCCATCCACGCAGCAGACAAGGCGGTTGCCGAGCTCGCTGGTACCGGCCGGGTCAACAGCAGCGCGCCGGCCTGCACCCTCGTCTCTGCCGTCGTCACCGGGAATGCGATCACCGTCGGCTGGGTCGGAGACAGCCGGGCTTACTGGATACCGCGGTCCCCGACACAGTCGGCACCGCCGATCCGGCTGACTGAGGATGATTCGTGGCTGGCTCGGGTGCTGGCAGCCGGCAAGCTGTCTCGAGCTGACGCCGCCGCCGACCGGCGCGCGCACAGCATCACCGCGTGGCTGGGCAAGGACGCGATCGACATCGCACCGCACGTCCGCACGATTGAGCCCGAGGGCCAGGGCGTTGTCATGATCTGCACTGACGGGCTGTGGAACTACCTCGATGACGTTGACGAGCTCGCGGCGGTACTTCCCGCGGATGCACTCGAGGCCCCGCTCCACGCGGCACAACGTCTCGTCGATGTCGCCCTGCGCTCCGGTGGTCAAGACAACATCACCGTCGCCGTGATCCCGTTCGCGACCAGTTCAGCCGACACGCCGCCAGAGGCCACCTGACCAGGAGGATCGTCGTGACCAGCACACCGGAGCTGAGCGGTGCCGTGCACCAGAATCTTTACCTGGCGGCGGGCGATCGCGAGGTGCATGCCGTCATCACGGTCGATGCCGAAGGGGATGGGGCAGCCACCGTGGACGCTCCGTCACCGGAGGCGGCCGAGGTCCTCATCCTGGACTGTTCGGGCTCCATGGGTTCCCCAGCAGAGAAGATCGTCAAGGCGAAGCAAGCAGCCGGGGTAGCGATCGACGAGATCCGCGATGGGGTGTGGTTCGCTCTGGTCGCCGGATCGCTCGGGGCCCGGATGCTCTGGCCGGCGCAGCGCAAGCTGGTGCGCGCCGACGCGCAGACCCGCGGCGAAGCCAAGGAAGCGCTGCGCAGGCTCGGCGCGGATGGCGGTACCACCATCGGCGCCTGGTTGCGCCTGGCCGGCCAGCTGCTCCGTGAGCACCCGCGGGCGATCCGGCACGCCATCCTGCTGACAGATGGTCGCAACCAGCATGAGCCACCTGAGGAGCTGGCGGCGGCGTTGCAGGACTGTGCGGAACTGTTCACGTGCGACTGCCGGGGGGTGGGGACTGACTGGTCGGTGGCCGAGCTCCGGACGATCTCCTCCGCACTACACGGCACTGTGGAATTGGTGGTCGAACCGGCGGACTTGGCTGCGGATTTCCGGGCCCTGATGGGTGAGTCGATGCAGAAGGAGGTCGCCGAGGTCGGGCTGCGGTTGTGGACCCCAGCAGGCGCCACCGTCAGGCTCGTCAAGCAGACCGCACCGACCTTGGTGGATCTCACCACCCGCCGGGTCGAGTCTGGCCCGATGACCGGCGACTATCCGACTGGTTCTTGGGGGACGGAGAGCCGCGACTATCACGTCTGTATCGAGCTTGAGGCCGGCCGCGTCGGCGAGGAGAAGCTGGCGTGCCGGGCGAGTTTCCTGCACGCCGGTGCCGACGGCACTCAGCAACCGTTGCCGCAGACGTTCAGTCACATCGAGCCGGACGGCAGCACGAACGAATTCGCCCACGTACGGGTCCGCGCATTCTGGACTGACGACCTTGCGGAGGCCACCGTGATCAACGACAAGGTCGCTGTGGTCACCGGCAGAGCCGAGCTGGCCCGAGCGGTCCAAGACGGTCTGGCCGCGCACCGGCGTGGAGACCCCGACCTGGCCATCGATCGCCTCAGCCAGGCACGCACGCTCGCTGAGCAGGTCCGAGACGACCACATGCTGTCCCAGCTCGACCAGATCGTCGATCCGGAAACCGGTACCTTCCGGTTGGATCGGATGCGAGCCCAGGAGGAGATGCGTCTGGACATCGAGTCGACCAAGACGACGCTTCTGCGCCGCGAGTAGGCAGTGCTTCCCCTGCCGACCTGCCCGGAGGGCCACAACTCGGAGTGGCCCGAATACTGCAGCGTCTGCGGCGTTTCGCTGGTGGCCACCGCCACCAGATGCTGCCCGCTCTGTGCCGAGCCCCGGATCGGGCCATTCTGCGAGCAATGCGGCCACTCCTACACCAGCGCCGCGACACCTGCGCCATCATCGTGGTACGCGGTCATTGCCCCGGACCGGGCGTATTTCGAAGCCGGTGGTGGGGACGCGCAAGGCTTCACCTTCCCTGCGTCAACTTCGGCCCGCAGCATCTCGCTGACCGGCGCCTCAATGATGATTGGCAGGCACAGCGCCTCCCGGGGAATCACCCCGGAGATAGACCTCGCTGACATGTTGGATGATCGAGGAGTCTCCCGCGAGCACGCGCGGCTGCTCGCCCAGCCCGATGGCACGTGGGCGGTGGTCGACGAAGGTTCCACCAACGGGACGTATGTCAACGGTGCCCGCCAGCCGATCCCCGCCCACCAGCAGGTTCCGCTAGCTGACGGGGACCGCGTGCATGTGGGTGTCTGGACAACGATCACGCTGTGCCGGAGCCCCTAGCACGCGTTCCGGCGGACGACTGTGACGCCTCTGCGTTCGCAGCTTGATCGGCTCCAGCCAAGCTCAACCCCCAAGCGAGGTTGGGGACTGACGTCGGTCGTCGTACGATCGGGCACGATGGCGGAGAACCACGTGCGGGTCGGCGGGCCATATTTCGAAGACCTGGCGCATGGGCAGGTCTTTGCCGACGCTCCCGGGCTGACGCTGACCTCCGGTTATGCCGCACTGCACCAGGCGTTGTCGGGTGACCGGCTCCGGCTGCCGCTGGATCACCAGCTGTCTGCGGCGGTCACCGGACGCGCCGAGCCGTTGGCCCATCCCACCCTGGTCTGCCATGTGGCCATCGGGCAGACCACGGCGCCGTCGCAACGGGTCCGCGGCAACCTGTTCTACCGGGGACTGCGGTTGCTGCGCCCGGTGTTCCTGGGCGACACGCTGCGCACCCGCACCGAGATCGTTGCGCTGCGGCAGAACCGCCCGAAGCCGGGTCGTCCGGCGACCGGCCTTGCGGTGCTGCGGGTGCAGGTCAGCAACCAGCGCGCGGAGCCGGTGCTCGACTACTGGCGCTGTCCGATGATCCCGTTGCGCGATCCGGACGCCACCACCGGGTACGCCGACAGTTTCGATCACATCCCCGCTGACGCCGAGCCCGTCGAGGACCTGCCCTGGGGCTGGCAGCTCGGCGCATTCCGGCCCACGGTCGTCGAACCCGGCACCGTCTATGACATCGAGGTGCGAGACACCGTGACCAGTGCTCCCGAGCTGGCCAGGGCCACCCTCAACCTCGCGGCCACCCACACTGATCCCGGTGCGTCGGCCTACGGGCGCCGCCTGGTCTACGGCGGGCACACCATCTCCATCGCCGGAGCGCACGCCACCCGGGCGCTGCCCGACCTGGTGACGATCGTGGCCTGGCGCAGCTGTGACCACACCGGACCGGTATTCGAGGGCGATGTGCTGCGCACCGAGTTGCACGTCGAGGCCGTCCACGCCCACGACGGCTACCAGCTGATCGACCTTCGAGCGGTGGTGCACGCCTGCCCGGCGCGCGATGCCGGAGATCCGACCGCAGCGGACAAGCCGGTGCTCGACTGGCGATTCCTCGCGCTGGCACGGTGAACGAGGTGGAGATGAGCGGGATCCTGGCGGGCATGCGGGTAGTGGAGGGGTCTGCCTTCGTGGCAGCGCCGCTCGGCGGGATGACCCTGGCCCAGCTCGGTGCGGACGTGATCCGGTTCGACCCGATCGGCGGCGGCCTGGATGCCCACCGCTGGCCGGTCACCGTGCAGGGCAAGAGCCTGTTCTGGGCGGGTCTGAACAAGGGCAAGCGATCGATCGCGGTCGACATGCGATCGCCACAGGGTAAAGAGCTGCTCACCGATCTGATCACTGCACCCGGTGCGGATGCGGGGCTGTTCCTGACGAACTTCCCGGCCGCGGGCTGGTTGGACTACGCCAAGCTCGCCATCCGGCGCCCCGACCTGATCATGGTCAACATCGTCGGCAACCCGGACGGGTCTTCCGCGGTCGATTACACAGTCAATCCCGCCGTAGGTTTCCCCTGGACCACCGGGCCGGGCGCCGTATCCACCCCGGTGAACCACCTGTTGCCGGCCTGGGACGCGATCACCGGCACGCTGGCCGCGACCGGGCTGCTGGCCGCTGAACGCAAGCGACGGATCGAGGGCACCGGCCAGTTCGTCCGGCTCGCGCTCGCCGATGTGGCCTTGGCCACGGTCGGGCACCTCGGCAACATCGCTGAGGTACAGATCAACAAAGCCGAGCGGCCGAAGTACGGCAATTACCTGTACGGCGCGTTCGGCTGCGATTTCCCCACCAAAGACGGCAAGCGCGTCATGGTGGTCGGCCTGACACCGCGGCAATGGCGCAGCCTGGTGGCAGCGGTGGGAATCGGTGAGGCCTGCGTCCAGGTCGAGAAGCTTCTCGGGGTCGACCTGTCCAAGGAAGGTGACCGGTTCGCCGCGCGGCACGTGATCAGCGCGCTCATCGAGCCGTGGGTCAGCAGCCGCACGTTGTCCGAGGTCCGCAAGGTGTTCGACGCGCACGACGTGTGCTGGGGTCCCTACCAGAGCTTCACTGAGCTGGTCACGACCGATCCGCGCTGCTCAACCGCCAACCCGATGTTCGCCGAGGTCGATCAGCCCGGCGTCGGTACCTACCTCATGCCCGGCTCGCCGCTTGAGTTCTCCGCGGTGGCGCGGGTACGGCCCGGGCCTGCCCCCCGGCTCGGCCAGCACACCGACGAGATCCTCGCCGGGGTCCTCGGACTGTCGGGTGCCGAGATCGGACGTTTACACGCCGAGGGCGTCGTCAGCGGGGATCCGGACGAATGAGCCGCGCCCACCGCTTCCGGCCCCGGCGTTAGTCCCTTGTGGGGTTTGTTGCAATCCCCTGACCGACTGCTCGCCTTATCCAGTTCGCCTTCGGGGCGGAGTGTCCCCGTGTGAAGTCGACGGGCGACCAACTGCCGAGTCTCCGCCGCCTATCCGCGCTGATCGCGGTGCTGGCTGTCGTGATGGGGATGCAGGTGATCCTGGCCCCCGGTGCAAGGGCAGTCGGGTTCACCCCGATCAGCGGCTCAGGCTCGACCTGGGCCTCCAATGCGCTGGACCAGTGGCGGCGCAATGTCGCCAGCCTCTTCGGTATCACGGTCAACTATGCGCCGAACGGCTCGACCAGCGGCCGAAACGACTTCCGGGCCGGACAAGTCGATTTCGCGGTCTCAGAGATCCCGTACGGCTTGACCGACGGCGGAGTGCTTGACCCGATCCCGGCGCGAGCTTTCGGGTATGTGCCGATCGTTGCGGGTGGCACCGCGTTCATGTACAACCTCAAGATCGGTGGCAGGCGGGTGACGAACCTGCGGCTGTCCGGCGACACGATTGCCAAGATCTTCACCCAGCAGATCAGGAACTGGTCCGATCCGGCGATCAGAGTCGACAACCCTGGGCTCGACATGCCCGATCGTGCCATCGTGCCGGTGGTCCACTCCAACGGCTCCGGCGTTACCGCGCAGTTCACCGCTTTTCTGGCCAGCCAGTATCCGGCCGTCTGGGACGCCTATTGCCACGGGGTCGGCCGGAACGTCACGCCGTGCGGGTTCACCTCCTTCTACCCGCTGGGCCCTGGCATGGAGGCCAAGAACCAGTCGCAGGGAGTGGCCGGGTTCGTCGCGCAGGACACCAGCGAGGGCGCGATCACCTACGTCGAGTACTCCTACGCTCGCAACGCCGGTTTCCCGGTAGTCAAGGTGCTCAACAAGGCGAATTACTTCATCGAGCCCACTGCGACCAGTGTCGGGGTCGCGCTGCTTCAGGCGAAGACCAACCCCGACCTCACTCACGATCTCAGCCAGGTCTACGTCAACCCGGATCCCCGGGCCTACCCGCTGTCCAACTACAGCTACATGATCATTCCGAAGGACACCACCGCGAGCCTCACCACCGACAAGGGCCGCACCCTCTCTGAGTTCGCCTACTACTTCCTCTGCGAGGGCCAGCAACAGGCCGACGCGCTGGGCTACTCGCCGTTGCCACTGAACCTCGTGCAAGCCGGCGTTGATCAGGTGGACCAGGTTCCCGGCTCGACGCACAAGCTGAGCCGCAATGACCTGAGCACGTGCAACAACCCGACCTTCTCGCCGGACGGGACAAACCTGCTGGCCAAGAACGCCCCGCAGCCTGCCCCGTGTGACCTTCGGGGAGCGCCCACACAGTGCCCGGGTG
>CAXUFG010000025.1:0-6059 GCA_964250265.1 uncultured Pseudonocardiaceae bacterium
GTAGTAGCGCGTCTCCTCGGTGGAGATCGCGAAGCGGGTCTTGTCGATCAGCCGGATGAGGGCGTCGGTGTCGAGGCCGATCTGGCCGGAGAGGCCGTCCGACGAGAGCTGCGGGAAGTCGCCGGCCGGCAGCACCGGCAGCGGCGTCAGTGCCACCGGCTCCGGCCCCCGAGCAACCGGGGACAGCAGAGCCACCGGCACCGGCTTCCGGGCCCCCGGGGCCCCCGGGGGCGCCGGGTCCGATGTGCCCGACCCGGCCACGACGCAGTTACCGCCGTGGGTGACCACGACCCCTCCGGGCGTGGAACCGTCCGACGTCCAGCCGCCCCAACCCAGCTCTCCGTGGTTCACGAAGTACGCAGCAGCGGGGTTGTTAGCGCTGGTGCTCGCCGGGGGAGCGGTGGCGGTGCCATTGTTGACGTCACACCGTGAAGCCGTCTCCGAGCCCGCCGCCGCGACCCCGGCGCCCCAAACTCCCGTGCGCAGCGCTCCGGTATCCCAGACTCCCGTGCCCCAGACTCCAGCGCCCCCAATTCCGGTGCCCGAGACCCCGGTGGCCACCGTTGCCGCCGTTCCGGATCCGGAAACCGGCAGCAATACAGCCCCACTCAACGAAGGCCCCATCGGAGCTGCCGCTCCGTCTCCAGCTGCACCGGCCGAACCCGCCAAGTCGTCCAGGACCGCGACGCAGCACACCGGCGGCAACCGCGGCCACAGCCGGCCAAAGCCCCCTGCCGCGCCGGCGCCCCCTCCGCCGCCACCGCACGTCCCGGATTGGGTGAAGTCAGCGCGCAGCGATCCATAGCGGCGGGTCGCCCTGAGATGTCTCCGCGGGCGTAGAGACGGTCGAGGCCGATACAGCTGACCAGCCCGTCTCGCTCGGCGGCATCCAACTCGCTGCTGAATCCGGTGGCGCTGAAGCACAGCAGCCGCGCGCTGCCGGCACCGTCGGCCGTGAAAAAGGTGTAACCACACTTCCAGTAACTACGATTCCACCCTGTCGTCCTGCTCGTTGTCGAGGACGGTCACGACGTCGCCCTCGATGACGGCCACCGAGGCCCGCGCCTGCAGCTGCCGCGCCATCGCGATGAGCCGCCGCGCGAAAGCGCGCTGTTCTTCGCCTGTCGCACTGTCCTCCATCATGCGCATCGCCAGCGGCACCACATCGCTGTTCAACCGGGCCAACTCGGCCAGCAGCTCGCGGTCTGCGCGGATCACAGCTCACTCCCGTCATGGCGGAGCGCGGGCATGGGCGCGGCGGCCCGCGGGTGTGGTGAATGGACGGCACCCAGCGCCGGGGAATGAAGCCGGCCGGACATCGGGGGAGTCCGTCGGGTGCCGGCTTGCGCACGGCCCGACGCTGGGTGCCTTGGCGGCAGTGAAGCGGTCGACGCGCTGTGTCGGACACCCGTCGGGGGAGACCTGCGACACTTCATGCACAGCGATGGTCGTCGAAGGGGAGCCGGTCTTGGTCGATCGCCAAGCCATTGCGCAGGCACGTCGCAAGTTGGGTCGCCAACTCGCCGAGCTCCGCAAAGCGGCCGGCTACAGCCAGCACGACTTCGCCCCACTCACCCACTACACCCGCAGCACGATCGCCAATGTCGAGGTCGGTCGCCAGCACGCGCCGCTGACCTTCTGGCAGCTCTGTGACGACCTGCTGAGCGCCGACGGGGCGTTGAGCGGCGGCTACGATCACCTCCAGGCGCTCATCCGCCAGCACCATGAAGAGCTCGCCCGCGCGCTGCGGGAGAAGTCCGAGGAGGAGCACGGTGATCTGGCGCGGCGAGAGGTACCGTTTGATCCCATGAGGCGGCGAACACTCGTCACCTGGGGTCTGGCGACCACGGCCGCTGGTGGGCTGGGCCTTGCCTCGATCGGCGTGGTGGGTGTCGCGGACGTGGGACGGCTCCAGCGCACCGAAGCCCGGCTTCTGCGGCTCGCCGACCGACACGGTGGGGAGAGCCTGTGGCAGGCGGCCGCGGCGGCGGCCGATGAGGGCTACCACATGCTGGAGCAGGGCAGTTATGGGCCGAAAGTCGGGAAACAACTGACGTTGGCGGTCGGCGGATTGCAGCTTTGTGCCGGGTGGCTTTCGTTCGATGCCGGACGCCACGATGCGGCCCGAGCGTGTTATGCGGATGCCCTGACATTGTCCCGGCAGGTCGGTGATCCGGAGCTGGAGACACGGGCGCTCGTCGGCCTTGCCCGGGAGAGCTACGTTCTTGATCGACCTCGTGAAGCCCAACGATTGGCGACCACAGCCGAGCGCCTTGCGGCATCCACCGGGGGATCGCCGAGGCTGGTGGTTATCTCCTCGATTCGCCACGCCATGGCGAATTCGATGATGGCGGACGCAACCGGGGCGGATTCGGCCATCACCCGGGCCCGCAAGGCGCTGGATCGCGACCGCGACGAGCCGGTCAAGGAATGGAGCGCGTTCCTCACTCCGTTCGAGATCGACGGGGTCGAGGCCACGTGTGCGCTAGCGCTGGGACAGGCATCGCGCGCCGAACGGCTGTTTGAACAGATCGTCGACGCTTATGAAAATAGCCGGTTCAGGCGGAATTGTGCTTTGTACCGAGTGCGGCTCGCCAGGGCCCGTCTGGATAGCGGTTCGGTGGATGGAGCTGCTGAGGCGGCCAACGCCGCTGTCGATGATCTCGCCGGTGAGCTGGCGAGTCGGCGGGTGAGCAACGAACTGGGCGCTGTCGCCGGCCGCCTCGCCCGGTATCCGGACGTCTCCGGCGTCGACCGCTTTCTCGCTGCCCACGACGCGACAAGCAGCTAGTTACTGATTGGGAGGTTGCCTTAATGAACGCCGTTGTGCCTGAACTGGCCATTCAGCGGCTCGATGCGCACGGCATGCACGAACAGCGACACAACATTCTCTCGCTTTATGCCGACGCCAACGCTGATCAGCTCGATGATCCGTTCTATTCGTTGCCGCGTTATTGGGAACGCCTGGAAGCCTACGCTTCACGGGACGGATTTGGGTTCGTCACGGGTCGGCTCGGTGCTGAACTGGTCGGTTACGCGCTCGGTTACCCACTCTCCGCTGGATCAGCCTGGTGGCGCGGCATCCGGGGAGAAGTCGACCAAGCGTTGCTGACAGAAACCGGGCAGCGCACATTCGCCTTCAACGAGCTGATGGTGCGCCCGCAGTGGCGCCGGCGCGGTTATGCCACTGCGCTGCACGACGCGCTGCTCCGGCACCGACCAGAAATGCGGGCCACCCTTCTCGTGCGCCCGGACAACACCGCGGCCCACCGCGCGTACCGATCCTGGGGCTGGCACAAAATCGGCGAACTCCAACCCTTTGATGACGCGCCGGTATTCGATGCGATGGTACGCGAGTTACATGAGTAACGGGTTGCCCAAGGCGGTGAACCGTTCGGACCACCACGCGCCGTTCATCGCCACAGCACGTCCAGGGGCAGGGCTTGAATCCGGTCCTCGAGACGAACGGCCTCGGCACCGGGATGAAGCAGCACCCCACCCAGGAACCCAGGGCCCGCGCGGTCCCGCAGGGATCGTAGACCGCGAAGATCCTCGGCGCGGAACCGCTCGCCGGACTTGATCTCGATCCCGATCACACCCTCGCCGTGGACCTCGAGAACCAGATCGACCTCCGCACCGTTTTTGGTGCGGTAATGACCCACGCCGATCGGCTCGTCGAGCCAGCTGACCTGCTTGAGGATCTCGTTGACTCCGAAGGATTCGAGCAGGTGGCCGAGCTGCTGCAGCGCGGTGGTGTTGCGTCGCTCGATCTGTCTGCGACCAAGGCCCATCAACCACGCGCCGACGCCAGTATCCACAACGTGGACCTTCGGCCGGCTGCCCACCCGCGACCCGTGCGCTCCCCACGCCCGCACTCGATGAATCATGAAGACGGCCTCAAGGAGGATGGTGTACTGCTCGCCGACGCTGGACTGGAGGCCGGCATGCGCCGAGGCCTGCGCCATGTTGAGCAGCTGAGCAGTCTGGGTGGCGAGTCGCCGCAGCAGGCGGGGCATCGCATCTCGTTGCCGAATTCGGCTGATGTCAAGGACGTCCCGGGAGATCACCAGATTCGATTAAACAAGGAACAGTCCGCCATTGAAACAAGAAGCGGTCGGTGCCTAGGACAAGGAACAGACGCTCAACAGCGGTCGAGGAGTGCCGTGCGGGTCGATCAGCGTGATGGTGAGGTCCACCTCCGCCATCGGCAGCCGCCGGCGGGCCGCAGCGATCGCGTCACCCTCGCGGGGGTGCGCCTTCTCCCGAACCAGGTCCTGCCTGACACGGCTCGGCATCGCCGTAGTCGTCGTGCCATTTCCACCACGTGTACGGCGGGGTTTGGGGATAGCCCTCGGGTGAGTCCTCCCACTGCTCTTGGCGTCCGAGCGCGGTGATGTCGAGGTAGCTCCAGGTGCTCCCCATTGCCTCGTCGCCGCGGCTGTTGATGAAGTAGGTGCGGAACACGCGGTCGTCGTTGCGGATGAACGCGTTGGTGCCGTGCCATTCGTCGACGCCGAAGTCGGCGTCGAACTCGTCGGTCACGGTGTACCAGGGCATCGTCCAGCCCATCCGCGCCTTGACGCGCTCGATGTCCGGTTGCGGCGCGCGCGAGACGAAGACCAGAGTGGTGTCCCGGGCGTTCAGATGGGCGAGGTGGGCGACCTGATCGGCCACGAAGGAACAGCCGTGGCAGGCATGGTCGGGCCAGCCGAACACGCCGGGTTCGAAGAAGGCGCGGTAGACGATCAGCTGACGGCGGCCCTCGAACAGGGCGGGCAGGCTCGCCCTACCCCCAGGTCCCTCGAACGCATAGTCCTTCTCCACCGCCAGCCACGGCATCCGCCGGCGCTGCGCGGCCAGCGCGTCCCGGGCGCGGGTCAGTTCTTTCTCCTTCGCGAGCAGCTGCTCGCGCGCCGCCTCCCACTCCCGCGGTGTGACGATCGGGGGTGTCTGCATTGTGGTGTGGTCAGCCATGATGTTCTCCGGTTTCGTGAGTGGGGGTTGTGGTGGGTCCGCGAGCGGACCGGTCGAGGTGCTCGGTCAATGCGTCGAGCGGGCCATCCCAGTCGCGGGCCAGCGCGGCCAGGAACTGCTGCGCCACCTGCATCGGTGCTGAGCGCAGCCGGTATCGCACCCGGCGCCGCTCTCCCGGTTCGGCCCGCACCAGACCGGCTTCGGCCAGCAGCGTCAGGTGTTTGGCGATCGCCTGCCGGCTGATCGGCAGCCGATCGGCCAGGTCGGTGGCCGTGGCCGGACCCCCTGAGGCCAGCGCGGCCAGGATGGCGCGGCGGCTCGGGTCGGCCAGGGCGGTGAAGACCTGTTCGGCGATCGCCTCGCCCTCAGGCGGCATCGAGGTAGTCGACCAGCTCACCCAGCTCGCTCGCCCAACCCCGGGTGTTGCCGTCGTACGCCGTGCGGAAGGCGTCCTCGGACAGCTGAGCGAAGCCGGTTTCGGTCACCGTCAGCCGGGTGCCCGCACCGACCGGTTCAAGGGTGAACTCGACGTAGGTGCGGCGCGGATCGTCCTCGGGCAGGCCGTGGATGTGCCAGGTGAAGCCGAAGACCGTCGGCTCCTCGACCCGCTCGATGCGCATGTCGGCCTTGTCACCGCTGGTCCACGTCATCTGGGCCGATCCGCCCGGACGCAGCTCGATCGTCGCGTCGTTGCCGAACCAGGTGCCCAGACCCTCGACGGTGGTGAGCGCGGCCCAGACTTTGGCCGGCGGGTGCGCGAGCTCCACGGTCCGTTCGATGCGATCAGGAAAACCCATGACAGCCTCCATAGAGTAGCAACCGAACAGTTGCTACTCTATGGCAACCGGTTTGTTGCGTCAATGCCTAGCTCGAGAGGTCGCCCGCCCTCGCCGAGAACAGCGCGCCCTACTCGGATTGACCGACATCGGCCGCCACCCGTCCACTGGGCAGGAATCGACCGGCGGGGACCTGCTGCAGCCGCACATTTCGGCGGTGACCCCGTCTACGGGGAGTACCCGCCACGTTGATCGTCGAATGTGAGCTGTGGCCCGGGCGGATTGGACGGGGCCACCGCCAAAAGAGCC
>CAXUFG010000025.1:6069-34502 GCA_964250265.1 uncultured Pseudonocardiaceae bacterium
CCCCCTCTTTGTGTGTCATTTGGTCGGTGTGACCTTCCATAATCCCTGGGCCACAGCTCACATTCAGCGATCACTGGTGCGTACTGCATCGAGGCTGGGGTACCGGTGCCGGCTCAGCCTGGGACGAACCGGACGTATCATCTCCGTTCTCAGTGTGGTACCCGTGGAGATGATCCAACAGCACGACCCACCGGCGGTCGGCGTACTCGGCAGCAACGAGGGCTCCGGCACCGAGGGCGAAGTCGTTGCTCACGCCCGGTCACCTCTCATGCCGAGCGCCGCACCCGCCCCGGCCCGGCCTCTTCGGCGGATCGCCGGGCTGTCGCGATCTCGGCGTCGATCGCTACTCTCTCCTGCTCGGTCACGGCGCCATACTCGGCGAGAAGCTGACGGCCGGCGTCCAACCGGAGGCGGTGCTGGGCCGCGGTGGTGAGCCAGCCCGAGATGGTCTCGGAGGATTGTTCGGCGGCGTTCCGCACCTGCTGAGCGATGTCGGCGGGAACGGTCACCGAGATCCGTTCATACGACGCCATGATCGAATCACACTACTCCCGCTGGTCTTCGATAGTTAGCCCGACGCGACAGCGCCTTGTTGGAGCACTTCGGGTGGCATAGGTCGGCGCAGTCGCCAGGTGATCGCGATCGGCCGTTCGCCGCGGTGCTCCACCAGCGTTGCTTCTCCCAGACACAGGTACGGCGCCGAGCCCAGATCGTCGCGGCGTGCGGCGCGCACGAACAGGAGCACCCGGCTGCCGCCGGAGAGGTAACGGCGACCCACTGTCGAGTCGCGGGAGGTGCTGTTCTGGGACTCCCAGTGGAACAGATCCGCGGCGAATGGATAGTCGCGGTATCGGGTGGTGGGGGAGAAGTCGCGCTCCTCCTTGCGCAACGTCACCATCAACGCATCGATCCCGGTCTCGGGTGCCCAGGCCACCCCAGCGGCCAACCCGTGCGGTTTGCGCTGCCAGTTCGCCCAGCCGATGCCGGCGAGTATTTCCTCACGGCGATAACTGGCGTGCGAGAGCAGCGTGGCACCCGGAATGCCGAGTGGGCGCGGGATGTGCCGGGCCCGGTCGGTGGTGAGCGCAAGCAGCTCCCCGATCTCGGCGGCGACGGCTGGATGCGCGCGCAGCTCGGCCAGACCGTCGTCGTAGGACGTGAAATCAGCGCGGTCGGGCCACAGCGTGAAGAACAGCATCCGCGCGAGGGACTGCCCAGGTGGCGAGAGGGAACCGTAGGAGGGCCCATCCGCAGCAGCGAGCCGGGTATAGAGCGCAGCCCGCTCCGGGTCATCCACATGCGACAGCGCGTCCACCCTTCGCAGCAGCGCATCCTCGTGCGGGCCTGCGGGCAGGGTGGGAAATCCGGCCTCGCGGCGCAGCTGCGTCCAGCTCTGGCCCCGGCGCCCGTACACATCAGCCAGTTCCCGACCGGACTCGGACAGGAACTCCGCGAGCGGCAGGTCGCCGTGCGACCGAAGGTCAGCGACCAGCTCCCGGTGGGAGCGGGACAGCGCAGAGCGGACATTATCGAGCACGATGTCGCGGGCTACCCGGTCGAGGATCAGCTGCGATCCGGAGGGTAGGAAAGGGAATCCGTGTTCGATCTCCTGGCGCAACCGGCTGCGGGAGGTGCCGGTCAGCGCCCGGTAACGCAGGTCGAACCGGTACTCGCGACGGTGCTGCCCGATGAAGTCCAGAACGGTGAGTACCGCCTTGTCCGATGTGCGCCGCAGCCCGCGTCCGAGTTGTTGCAGGAACACTGTTGCGCTCGACGTTGGTCGGAGCAGCAGCAGAGTGTCCACGTCGGGCAGGTCGATGCCTTCGTTGAACAAGTCCACAGTGAACAGACATCTGACGTCGCGATTGCGCAGCGCGGCGGCGGCGTGGACGCGCTCGCTGAGCGGGGTCTGCCCGGACAGCGCCCGGGCGGGGATCCCGGCCTCGGTGAAAACCCGCGCCATGTACTCGGCATGTGCTACCGACACGCAGAAGCCCAGCGCCCGCATCCGGCCGGTGTCGGTGACCTGACGCTCGAGCGCCTTGAGTACGAGTGCGGCCCGAGCGTCGTTACCCGTATAGAGCCCGGAAAGCCCGGCGATGTCATAGGCGCCCCTGGTCCACTCGATCGCGGTGAGGTCGGTGTTGTCCGCGATGCCGAAATAATGGAACGGGCAGAGCAGGTCTTGGTCCAGGGCGTCGCTCAGCGGCAGTTCGTATGCGGTGTGACCATTGAAGAAGCTCCGCACGTCGACGCCGTCGGTTCGCTGGGGCGTGGCGGTGAGCCCGAGCAACTCGCTGGGGTGCAGTTGCTCCAATAGCCGGCGATAGGTCATGGCCTCGGCGTGATGGAATTCGTCGATGACCACGACGTCGAACTGCGGCAGCTGCGCAGGTGTGGACAGTGACTGCACGGATGCAAACACATGTTGCCACTGCTGCGGGCGCTGCCCGCCGACCAGCAGCTCGCCGAATGTTCCGTCGGTCAACACTTCACGGTAGGTGGGCAACGCCTGGTCGAGAATCTCCTTGCGGTGCGCGACGAATAGCAACGACCGGTACGCATCTGGTTGGCACAGCCGTTGATAGTCGAGCGCAGCGACCACAGTCTTACCCGTGCCGGTGGCGGCGACGACGAGATTGCGGTGCCGGTCGTGGACGGTGCGCTCGGCTTCGAGCGCCGCCAGGATTCGCTCCTGGTGCGGTAGCGGGCGCACCTGCAGCCCGGACAGCGTGATGGTGCTCCTCGCGCCACCCTCGGCCGCCAGTGCCCGATCTAGCAGTTCAGCGTCGCGATCCGGGTGGTAGGGCAGGAAATCGGGATTGTTCCAGTAGGTGTCGAAGGTGGCCTCGAACTTGCGTACCAGCACCGGAGTCGCGACTCCGGAGATCCGCACATTCCATTCCAGCCCGTCGACCAGCGCGGATTTCGACAGGTTCGAGCTGCCCACGTAGCCGGTGTCGAATCCGCTGTCCCGGCGGAACAGCCACGCCTTGGCGTGCAGCCGGGTGGATTGGGCGTCGTAGCGGATCCGCATCTCGGCGCCGAAGCGGCGGACCAGCTCGTCGACCGCCCGGCGTTCGGTGACGCCCCGATAGGTCGTGGTGATCACCCGGAGTGGTACGCCGCGGGCCCGGAGCGCGTCGAGTTCATCAGCGAGCACCCGGATGCCGTGCCATCGGATGAACGCGCACAGCAGGTCGACCTGATCGGCGCTGGCGAGCTCGGCACGCAGCTCCGCGCCCAGCGACGGCTCACCGCGGGTGTTGGTGAGCAGCGCGACGTCGGACAGTGGTGTCGCGGGTCGCACCAGCCGGTGGGCTCCGGGCGCCTCGGGGAAGGTCAGTGCGAGCAGTTGCTCCAACGCCACCACGGCGTCGGCATCCTCGGCCACCTGGGCCAGCAGATCGTTGATCTTCTCCAGGCGCTGGTCATGCGGCTGCTCGCGCAGTGCCCGGCGTACCGCGTCTGCGATATGCCGGGCCAGCACCTCTGGCGCCTCAGCCGGTTCGACCTCGCCGAACTGAGGTAAGGCGTGGGGGACCGCACCCAGCGACCGGTCCAGCGCGCGGGTGTGCAGCGACTCGTAAGCGCCCGCGGAGAGCCCCTCGTTCACCGGCGCAGCGTCGCACAAGCAGCCACTCGTCGAGTCGCAGCACGGCGAGGCATCACTGAACGAGAGCCCTATGCTGCCCCCCAACGGAAGGACCCTTGGGAGCACGTTCATCTCCGGTAAGGCCAACCGGAAGATCAGCAATCGTGCCCCCGAGGAGTACTTCCCCAGTCTTGGCGAGCAAGAGTTGGCGGCGCACTTCGTGCCGCCGAACGAATCGCTCCGCCACGTCGGTAGCTACCGGGGATTTCTCGTGGTCCGCCGCCGGTTGCTCGCGGACGCCATGACCGTCCTGCTCGACAACTTCCGCCCGGCCTGGCTCGACCAAGCCGGCACCGTCCCCTCCGACGACATCGAGGGCCTTACCGTCGACTTCACGCTTTACGAGAGCTCGTCGGAGGACGGTCGTTTGCTGGTCAACGTCCAGACCCCGGACACAAAGTGGACAACGACGATCAGCGTCAGTGCGCTGCAGCTCGCACTTGAGGAAGCCGGTAGCGGCATTGAGAGCGATCTCGCCGTGGGGGATGAGGTCGTAGCGGTGAACGTGATCAACGACGACATCGAGATCCCGCTGGGCCCGGTCGTCGTGTTTGGCACCCAGCAAGACTGGGCCGCGATACTCGACCGGGAGCGCGCCGATGCTGAGCCCATCTCGCAGTGTCCGTCGGTGCCTGCCGCAACATGGAACGGCGAGCTTCGCCGCCGCTTCCCTGTCACTAGTTCGGATTAAATGCGAGCCGGGGTCTCGTAGCCTGATGGGTCGACCGAAGGTCAGGAGGCAGGCGTGCCGCGAATCGAGGCGGTGTTGTTCGACGTTGGGGAGACGATCGTCGACGAGAGCCGGGAGTACGGCACCTGGGCCGACTGGCTGGGGGTGCCGCGACACACGTTCTCTGCGGTGTTCGGCGCGGTCGTCGCTCGCGGTGGGTGACTACCGGGAGACCTTCCAATACTTTCGCCCACGTTTCGACCTGGCGACCGAGCGGGAGCGCCGGGCGGAGGCCGGCCAACCCGAGACGTTCGCCAAAGAGAATCTCTACCCCGACGCGCGGCCATGTCTCGGCGAGCTGAAGCAGGTGGGGTTGCGGGTCGGCCTGGCCGGTAACCAGACCGCCCGCGCAGAGCAGATCTTGAAGTCGCTCAACCTGCCGGTCGATGTCATCGGCACGTCGGAGGGCTGGGGAGTGGAGAAGCCCACTCCGGCGTTCTTCGCACGGGTGGTCGAGGAGGCCGGCTGCGCGGTCGCGTCGGTGCTCTACGTCGGGGACCGCCTAGACAACGACATCCGGCCCGCACAGCACGCCGGCATGAGCACCGCGCTGATCCGTCGCGGCCCGTGGGGCTTCATCGTCGAGGACGAGACCATCAGCGGCAGGTGCCTGTTTCGCCTGAGCGGGCTCGCCGAGCTGCCCGGCCTGATCCGGGAACACAACGCGCAGCAGAGCTAACCAACGGCAGGCAACGACCGCACCCGCTCGTCCAGCACCCGGGCCTGCGGGGTGCCTTCCAGCGCACGGCGCGCCGCCGGGATCCGCCCGTAGGCGGTGCCATAGGGCTCACGTTGCAGCTGCTCGAATGCCTGCGCGGCGAAGTGCATCCCGTGCTCGGCATCGGTTGCGGCATACGCAGCAGCGAGATCAAGCAGGAACCACGGATCGCTGTTTGCCCGCTCGGTCGTCGAGTTGGTCGAGCGCTCGGTGCAGGCTCACCACCGCATCGGCAGTCCGGCCTGCGACGAGCTGGCTGTAGCCGAGAAACTGGCCAGGCGGGCGGAATCGAAGAAATCGAGCCATTCGGGATCCTCGCCACGGGTGGATAGCGAGTCCTCCGCGTGCCGGGCGTGCCGCACGCTCTGCGCAGGAGCACCGGTCCGTGCGCTCACCTCCGAGTGCACGCAATGCAGCCACGAGCGCAACAGCGGACCCGGGGCGTAGCGGGAGTGCCCCATCGCGGCGTCGAGCAACGTCCGGGCCGCCCTACCGTTGCCGGCGCTACGAGCCGCCATGCGCCGCGGTGGCCCCGCAGCAGACGCCCGCGCCTGAACCGGCTCTCCCCGCTCGTCAAGCGATCAGCTCTCCCGTTCCCGAGCTCAACAGCAGAGCTGCCCTAGCTTGATCGAAAAACTCTCCTGTTGAGCTCGGGAGGGCGCAGAGCGAATAAAGCTAGAGCGAGGGGGACATCCGGCGGTGGGCGTTGGCGGACCAATCGACCATCAGCAGGGTGGCATCATCCTGAAGCTGCCCACCCTGGTGGGCGAGCACCGCGGCGGTCAGCCGGCGCAGGGTCTCCGGCGCGGACAGTTGGGCGAGCGAGGCGCGCTCGGTGAAGTCGATCAGCCGTTGCTCGCCGAAGAATTCTCCGGTGGCGTCCCGGGCCTCGATCACGCCGTCGGAGTACAACAGCAGCCGATCTCCCGGCTCGAGCTGCTCCTCGGCTATGACCTGTGCACCGGTGGGAGCGAAACCGAGCGGGCGCCGCGGCGGGTGGGCGAGTTCTTTGACGACTCGCCCACCTCGGACGAGCAGCGGGGGAGGATGACCGGCTAACAGATAACGTAGTAGGCCCGTCTCGGTGTTGAGCTGGGCGAGCACCGCGGTCACGAACCGCAGCGGACCAGGCTGCTCGGTGATTAACCGGCTGGCACGATCGGCCTGGATGGCCAGGTCGGTCTCGCCGCCGCGACGGGCATTGCGAATAGCGGTCATCGCCACGGCGGTGGTCAAGCATGCCTGCAGGTCGTGCCCGACGGCGTCGAACACCGCCAGATCTAGCGTGGTCGAGTCCGCGGCGTAATCGTAGGCGTCCCCGGCGACCTGATCGTGGGGTTCCAGGAGCGCGGTGATGACAATCCGCTCGCTGGCGAAGGTGCGCGGTGGCAGCAGCTGCCAGAGCAGCTCGGAGGGCACAGACAGCGTCCTGTTGGCGCGCAGCCCCCGCAACCGGTCACTGTAAGCGATCTTGGTCATCAAGATGTGCCCCATCAGCCCGGCCAGTGACCAGCACCATTTCCGCAAGTCCTGGTCATCGATCACATCCTCACCGAGACCGATGCGCAGCACTCCGATGCGTTCGGTGCCATCGAGCATGGGAACCCACAGCAGCCGATCACCGTCGCGGTCGCTGGCGGGCAAGATCTCGCCGAGCTGGTAGACGCGCCCCGCGATTGTTCCCTCGACCTGCACCGGCGGGAACGGGTACGGCAACATCGGGCTCAGCACTCGTTGGGCCAGGTCGACCACCAGCACATCCGTGGTGAGGCCGAGCTCATGGACCGCATCGTTGAGCATGACCGAGAGCCGGTCGCCGGTTACCAGATGCGCATCATCGACCACGCGCGCCAGCACTGCGGCCCATGCTTCGCGCCAATCGCTCATTCGGGAGGGGTTCCTGTCCTGATCCGCGCAGATGCTACCAACCAGCACACCGTGGAACGGCGGTCCAGGTCAGCCGTCGTTGTGCAGCGCGTCGGCTATGGTGGAGACCAAGTCCAGGTCGGCGTCCAGCCCGGTGATCTGCACCGGCCGCAGCACCCTGCGGTTGCCACCGGTGACCACCCGCAGCCGGCTGCCCAGTTCGGCGCACCGTTCGCGGTGCGTGACCAGCAGGACCAAGCCCGCGGAGGACATGAAGCTCAGATCGCTGAGATCGAGTACGAGCGGGGCGGGCGCAACGAGGTCGGCCTCTGCGGCGGTGAGCTGGGCCTCTAATACCGGCCCGGTCACCGTGTCCAGCTCACCGCTGACCTGGACGACCATGGCCAGGCCCTCGTTCCGGCGTTGCACCTTGATGCAGCGCGGCAGATCCGGAGCGGTCACGGCTGCTTGGCAGGAACGAGAATGTCGCGCATCGCGATGACCCTCCCTTCCTGCCCGGGGACAGGAACATCAGCGAACATAGCGTGAGGTTCAAAGATATGGGGAGCGCTGTATGCGCGCAAGGCGCACGCCGCGACAGGAGTGGGCCTTGGGCAGACACGCCGAACTGACACTTCGGAACTCGCCGGGCGTGCTCTACCCTCAGTGAAGGTGTCCACGCGGAATCTGGGGAGGCGTAATGATCGTTCTGGGTATCATCCTGCTGGTGATTGGCTACCTGCTCCCGATTCAGATTCTGATTACGCTCGGGATCATTTTAATAGTGGTCGGCGTGATTCTGGAGCTACTCGGAGCCCTCGGACGCCCCCTCATGGGACGCCGGCATTACTGGTAATCGCTCGAACTGCCCTGCGGGACCGGTGTCTTAGCGGCCAGGCGGGCTCAGGCTGTGGAGAGATACCGTCCCGTCGACGAGCGTGGCCGGGCGCGCACCGCCGAGTTGGCTCGGGTCCGGCTGGAAACGGCCAACACCGCCCAGACCACCTTGCCGCCACCGAGCTGAGGTGCGGTTCCCCAGTTGCGGCTGAGCTTGTCGACGAGCACGAGACCGCGGCCACCGGCAGCGCGGAGGCCGGGCACACGCAGCTGCGGTGGGCGCGCGTCTTCGTCGGCCACTGCCACGGTCAGCATGTTGCCGCGCAGTTCCAGGCGCAACCGGCCCTCAGAACGCGCGTGTTGCACCATATTGTCGATCAGCTCCGAGGCGACCACCACTGCGTCAGTGGCCATTTCGGGAATGTCCCACTCGTGACAGGTCTGCTTGACCAGCTGCCTGGCCAGTCGTGCGCTGGCCGGGTCGCAGGGCAGCTGCACCTGACGCCTGCGGCGGCGGGGGGCCGCGGCGAGGCCCTCCAGCGCCTCGGGGACGCTGCGGTAGGTCGAGACGAATCGCGACACGGCGCTGGAGTCGAGCAACGCACGAAGCGGTTGGCGTGCTGCGGCAAGCACGAGGGTGACCCCTGGCCAGTTGCTGATGCGGTCCAGCACGGTGGGAAACACTGTCAGTAATGACCGGGTAGTCGCGTGCATGGACGCCAGGTCCACCACGATCGCCGCCGGCTCCTCGGCCGCACACTTCAAGAGGCCGTCCCGCAGCAACTCATAGGTCGCGGCGCTCAGCTCCCCAACCGGTCGCAGCACCAGCGTGTTGCTCTGTACGGAGGATTCCAGACGAAGGGCTCCACCCGACTGACTGGTCATATGATCACCTCGAATCGGTGTCGACAGGCTTTGTCATTCGGCATGGACCCTCATCTTTTCCCGCAGCCTATAGCTTTTCGTACCCGGTCTGGCAGGCCGATACGCCTGCCAGACGGGTGACGAGTGCCGTTGCCGATCATCAAGCACCGAGACGGCACGATCAGCAACGTGGCAGACCTCGTGATGTCCGGAGTCACGATTGCGTTATATGGTGCCGGGGATGAGTAACGACGACTTCCCAGCGAATATCCTGGGTGTACAGGTGGCAGAGCATGGTTCGGACGCGCGCGTCGTCACCGTGGCTGGTGAGGTGGACGCGCTGACCGCACCCAAACTGGCTGCGTACCTGGCCGCGCAGCTTGGCGTCGCCCAGGTGGTAGTGGTCAACCTGGACGGGGTCCGACTACTGGGTTCTGCCGGGCTGCGGGTGCTCTTCGAAGCCAACGAGCTTGCTACCCGACAAGACCGTGAACTGCGGTTGGTGTGCAACTCCCCGAACGCCACGCTGGCCCTGGAGGTCAGCGGCCTGGACGAGTATTTCGCCATGGCGGACAGTGTGCCGGAAGCCCTGAGCCGCTGATACCCCTAGGCAACTGATGGCGCGGGACGGTGCTCAGCGCAACGTGAGATGCAGACGTACGACGGTGCCCGCCGGATCGCTGTGCAGTTCGAGGAGGTCGCTGAACTGCCGAGCCAACCACAGTCCGCACCCGCCGGCTTGGCCAGGAGTGAGGGGTAGTTGCCCGGCCAGCGGGTCGTGCAGTCCAGGGCCGCTATCGCTGACTTGGCACAAAATGGTCTGGGGGCCGGTCCAGACCTGCAGCACACCCGATCCGCCGCCATGCTTGATCGCATTGGTCGCAACCTCGTCGACCGCTTGCACGAATGGCCCAACGGAGTGAGTATCCGCTCCGGTGTAGCTGGCGTGGGACGACACGAAGTCGCGCAGCGTAGCTAACTGATCCACACCGTTGAACCTCAGCCACAGGGACGGGGGCGGCAGTTCAGGAAGTGGGGTGGAGTTACATTCGGAATTGAACACGGCCGGATCGGCGTAACCGGGGCTCGGCCGGGACTCTCCACCCACGACCAGCTCGGGATGGGTCCGAGCCACCTGGGTCATCACGTCCTGATCAACAACGTGAATGTCATAGGTACACAGGAGCGTGACGTTGGCCTCACCAAGCACGGCATTGACCAGCGACTCGTATCGATTCCACTCCCTTGTCTCCGGGGCGGACCGGGCCGTCCACAACGGCTCTCCGATGATCCGCAGCCGGTGGCCGTCCGTGCTCGCCGTCCGCGCGGAGCGGTGCGTGGCGGCCAGCGCCTGCGCCGGATGCCGGTAGCACTGGCTACTCGGACAGAACTCCACCCGCTGCGCGTCGGCACCTAACGCCGCCCGCAGCCAATCCGAGTTACGGTCAGTGGTGGCGACCCGGATGGGGTCTCCGTGCAACAGGCCATCACGGATGAATGGGACGGTGCCCGCGAGGAACTCTTCCTTGGACCCATACAGCAAGGCTTGGTGGGTCACTGACCCACCAGCTTGCTTGGTGTCGGGACTGCACAACACGCCGCCACTCCCCAAACGTACGACCTTAGTCTGACCGGATGCGGATGCCCCGGCTGCGGAGTTCCCAAACGTGGGCCGCCGCCGTTGATCAGGCCAGCGTCAGATGTAGCCGCACGGTCGTGCCCGCCGGGTCGCTGCGCACTTCGACGAGGTCGCAGAACTGGCGGGCCAACCACAGCCCACAGCCACCGGCCCGCCCCTGAGGAAGGGGCAGGTGCCCGGCCAAGGGGTCACCCAGTCCAGGGCCGGTATCGCTGACCTCGCAGGACATCGTCTGCGTACCCGTCCAGATCCGCACCACGCCCGATCCGCCGCCGTGTTCGAGCGCGTTGGTCGCCACCTCGTCGACCGCCTGGACGAATTGCGCCACGGATTGTGCGGGCGCGCCGGCCCAGGTGGCGTAGGAGGTCATGAACCTGCGCAGGGTGGCCAGTTGGCTCAGGTGGTCGAACGCCAGCCGAAGGGCTGAGGAGGGAGGCTCAGGCAGGGGCGAGGAGTCGCATTCGGCGGTGAACACCGCCGGGTCGGTGTAATCGTGGCTAGGCTGGGCGCCGCCGTCCACGACCAGCTCGGGATGAGTCCGGGCCACCTGTGCCAGGAGCTGGGGGTCCACCACGCGAGTGTCGTAGCCGCAGACGACCGAGGCATTGCAGGAGGCGAGCGCGAGGTTGAGCAGCGACTCCTGCCGGGCGCGTTCGGTACTCTCCGATCCCTGGCAGGCCGTCCATAACGGCTCCCCGATCATCCGCAGCCGCTGCCTGCCCGCACCCAGCGGCGCAGCGCGGTTCAGCGCCGCCAGGGCTCGCACCGGATGCCGGTACCACTGGCTGCAATCGCCGAAGACCACCTGACGAGCATCTGCACCCAGCGCCTGACGTAGCCAACCGGCATTCCGGACCGTGGACATGACCCAGATGGGGTCACCCCGCGTCAGCCCATCCTGAATGAAGGGGACGGTGCCGGCCAGAAACTCCTGCTCCGAGCCGTACAGCAACCCCTGATGCACCAACCACCTGCCACCCTGGCCGGTGCCTGCAGCGCTCGCCACACCGCCGGCGGGGAGACCCGGCCATTCTGATCCAGCCATCGCCCGAAAACGTAGCAGACCAAGGTATGGCTCCCGGTCGTCGCGCGGTGTTCGCAGAATAAGACCGGTGTTCGCAGAATAAGACCGGTGTTTGGAGAACAAGGCGGTGGGTAGCTACCAGGGGTGCATGACATGCGAGTGGCAGTGACCGGTGCTACCGGCAACCTCGGTACCTCGGTGCTGGCGGCGTTGCGAGCGGACCCAGCCATCAAGGAGATCGTCGGCGTCGCCCGGCGCCGGCCGAGCACCGAGCTCGGCAAGGTGCGCTGGGTCAGCGCAGATGTTGCATCCGACGACCTGAGGGTGGCCTTCGCCGGCGTAGACGCCGTTATCCACCTCGCCTGGCTGATCCAACCCTCACGGGACCAGGGGGCTACGTGGCGCGCGAATGTTGTCGGCTCGTCGCGAGTTTTCGACGCTGCCGCGTCGGCCGGTGCCGGCACAGTGGTGTACTCCTCGTCGGTCGGCGCCTACTCGCCGGGACCGAAAGATCGCCGGATCGACGAGTCCTGGCCGACTGATGGTGTGCCCACCTGTACGTATTCGCGGGAGAAGGCCTACGTCGAGCGAATCCTCGACACCTTTCAGACGCGCCATCCCCAGACTCGGGTGGTTCGGATGCGGCCTGGTTTCGTGTTCAAACGGGCCGCGGCCAGTGGCATACGGCGGCTGTTCGCTGGGCCTTTCCTGCCGACACGGTTGCTTCGGCCCGCGTTCATCCCGCTGGTACCGCAGTTGCCGGAGCTGCTGTTCCAGGCCGTGCACAGCCACGATGTCGGTCAGGCGTTCCGGCTCGCGACGGTCAACCGTGCGGCATCCGGCGCGTTCAACCTGGCAGCTGATCCAGTGCTGGATTCACCCGAACTTGCCAAGCTTCTCCACGCCCGGACTGTGCCGCTGCCCGCGGGGGTGCTCCGGGCGCTCGCCGCGCTGGCGTGGCACGCTCGGCTGGTTCCCACCGAGCCAGGCATGGTGGACCTGCTCCTGGCGTTGCCGTTGATGGATACCTCCCGCGCTTGCGACGAGCTCGGTTGGCGACCCCAGCACTCGGCGGGAGCAGCCCTTCTTGAGTTGCTCACCGGCATGCGTGAGAACGCCGGTTCGGCTACGCCGCCGTTGGAACGCTCCCGCGGCATAGCCGGGCGGCTCGCCGAACTACGCACCGGCGTCGGCGCAACAGACAAGTGAGCAATAGTGCGCGCTGTGCTATAAATGGAAGCTTATCGCATCACGAGAGGTAACTCGTCGTTCTGATCTCCATGCTCTTCGTGAAAATTGACTCTCGACGTTGACGCGTTCATCCGACGTTTGCTGCGCCGACACCTTTCGAGGCCGTACGGTCACCTCAAGGTGGTCCGCCAGAGAGTTGAGAGTGCCACTGTAGAAATGACCGGTTAGACGACCGGCTTTGGCACAACGTGGGATTGTCGAGGTCGTCGACCGCCCGCTGCGGAGGTGAGGAGACATGACCGACCGCGAACTCCGCGTCGCGATCCGGCAGCGATTCAACGCGCTGCGAATTGCGGTGCAACAGCGTCGTGCAGAGCTCATTGCTCAAACTGAAGCAGAGCTGCTTGACCAGTGGCAGGCCGAGAGCGAGCGTGTCGAGGAACTGAACCGGGGACTCAAGGAAATCACCGACGAAGCGAACCGGAAAGCGGTTGCCCTCTTGCGCCGGTTCGAGGATCTCGCCGACGGTGGCCGCTGGAAGGGGAGCCGTCAGGCGATGTTCGAGGTGCCACGCGTCTCCCGTGTCAATGTCGACCGCACCCAGCGGCACCGCGCTCTGATGACTGATATCGAGAAACAAACCGAACAGGCGCTGCGGGTGCTGGATCGGCAGCAAGCGAGTTTGCTCCGTGCCCCGGATCGGGCCCGGACATTGATGGCCAAGGGAGCCCCCGCGATCGTCACCGGTCTCATACCGCCGGCGCGGCTATGGGACGTCGAGCCCCTGGCGATGGCCTGATCGCACGGTGTAGCGAGGGCACGGTGTAGCGAGGGCCGGAGTTATCGGGTCGGCGGTTGCACGAGACCGGTCTGATAAGCGGCCGCCACCGCTTGCGCCTTTTCCCGCACGCCGAGCTTCATCATCACCCGGGCGAGGTGTGTTTTTACGGTGGCTTCGCTGATGAACAGCTCTACGGCTACATCGGCGTTGGACAGGCCGCGAGCCATGAGGGAGAGAACCTCCCGCTCGCGTGGCGTGAGCTGGGCCATCTCCGCTGGGGTGGGAGTATGCGGCTCCGGCCTGGCGGCGAATTCGTCGATGAGCCGGCGGGCGACCGCGGGATCCAGCCAGGCTTCGCCGCCGACGACCGAGCGGATCGCATTGACGATCTCGGCGGGGGCAGCATCTTTGAGCAGGAAACCCGAGGCGCCGGCACGTAGCGCAGCGTAAACGGCCTCATCGATGTGATAGGTGGTGAGAATAATGACCCCGACGGGCTGGCCGTTCTGCGCGGTGAGACCCTCCTCGACCACGGCGCGGGTCGCGGCGACGCCGTCGGTGCCGGGCATCCGCACATCCATCAGGACCACGTCGGGCCGCTGGGCGCGGATCTGCGTCAACGCGTCCTTGCCATCGGCGGCTTCAGCGATGACTGTGATGTCTTCTTCAGCGTTGACCAGCATCACGATGCCCGCACGGACCAGCGGTTGATCATCAACCACGACGACTCGGATCACGCTGATACCATCCCTTGGTTTCCGCGACCGTCGCCGGAGGCGCGCGCAACGGTGGCCTTGCGGGTACCCCGATGCGCGGTGTCCGGAAGGGGCAGCGTCGCAGTCAGCCGGTAGCCACCGTTGTGATGGGGGCCGGCGTGCAGCCGGCCGCCGGCTGCGTGAGCCCGTGCGCGCAGGCCTACCAGGCCACGCCCGACGGACAGCGCCTGCCCGCGATTCGCCGCCGCGATGTTGATGTCGTTGTCGATCTGGATGCGCAGGCTGTTGGTCTCCCACACCATCCGCAGCTGTGGATGGGAGTTCATGCCGGCGTGCTTCAGCACGTTGGTCAGGCCCTCCTGCGCGATCCGGTAGGCGGCCAGATCGATACTCGGATCCAGACTATGTGGTGTGCCTTCGACATGGACGGTGACCGGCATACCGGTATCCCGCAGCGAGGACAGCAACAAGGGCAAATCCGCCAGTCCGGGTTGCGGTCCCAGTTCGTCAAATCCGGTGGCATCGGGATTGCTGGCCTCCAGCACTCCTAGCAGCCGCCGTAATTCAGCCATTGCTTGCTTGCCCGTGGCCTCGATATGTGCCAGCGATTGGGTGACCTGGGTGAAGTTGGTATGGGCGATCCGGGAGGCTCCGGCGGCCTGCAAGACGATCGCGGTCACCGCGTGGGAGACGATGTCGTGTAGCTCTCGCGCGATTCTGCTTCGCTCCGCGGCCACCGCTTCCCGGACCGTCTCACGTTCTCGCTCCAGCTCCTCGACGTGCTGCCGGTTCGCCTGGGTCACCCGGCCCGCAACCCACGCGCCGACGGTGGTGACGACAAGAATAATCATGTTAGCGATGAATGATTGGATTTGGAAGGAAAACGTGTCGTAGAGCTTGAATGACAATGAGGCGTCGAGTCCGACGGGTATGGCAGCCGCAAGCAGTGCGAGTAGAGATGTTTTCCTGGGGCGATGCGCAGCAACAGCGTGTAATGCAACGGGAATACCCACAACTGGAATGTAAAGGGAGTAAAGGGGCTCGATTGGCCACGCAAGCGCGGTGAGTGTCCATTCAATACAGAAGACCATCAGGGGGGCTCTGCCTCGCCAAGCTAGCGGTAGGAGCATGCCCAGCGCGTACAGCCACACGAGGATCGTCCACGGCTTGGACACCACCTCGCCTATCTTGAACCAGGAGCCGAAGAAGAAGAGATTGACGAGAAAAAGCGCTGAAATCAGAGCGGCATCCCGTTTGGCTGACGGCGACATCGGGATGCTTTTCGGTATCCAGCCGGGGCGTCTCATCGGGTTCCCTTACTGCGGGAGGTGCTCAGCCTTACAGGCAATCTCCCCGGAGTTCGCTTAGCCACCACAGTTATGGCGTCTGTTGTTGCTGCTGTTCCGGCTCCCGCTGTTGCGGTTCCGGTGCTGTGCTCGGTCCACCGTGCTGCGTGGACGTGAACCCAGGACAGGGACCAGGGATTTTTCCTCTGCAGGGTCCAGTGGGACCCAAGAGGGGGAAGGTGGGGGCCGCTAGGCCATTGCCCGGGTACGCCTGTGCAGCTGTTGCAACAGGCGCTCCAGCGAAGATGAAAAAAGCGGTCAGGACGAATGTGGGGATTGCCATCGCGGCACGTTTGCGTGCGGACGGGCCACGGACGCTCCTTGGTGTCCCATCAGTCGGGGGCGTCCCAGCGGTGATCATCGTGTTCTCCTCGGTCGCAGCGCACGTCGAGCACAACTGGACATTTGCCACTATTGTTCCACCTGACTTGGCTGGAGGCAACCCGCCATAGCACACGGTAGTGTCAGTCCCTATTGAGTGCGCCACGGTTGAGTGGTTCACCGTCATCCCACAGATGTAGAAGGCTTCCCCGGATACTTCATCTGATGTAGCCGGGCTACATGATCTGGGGTAGCTGGAACATCCCCCAGCCACTCGGGTGCGGCCCAACTCAGTTCCATCATCGTCGATCCAACCGCGAGGCACCTTCACCCTTACCATACCGCCCGCCCATCGGCCGTCCATTCGGTAAACGACCCGAGGTGATCTGTGATTCTACCGGTCGCAGCCTTCGTGCTGACCCGCTCGGTGATGCCAGCGGATGGCTTCGAGGTCAGTACGGCCCGCAGCCGGTTCAGCGCCCGGTGCTGCGCTACCCTGACCGCACCCGGCGTCGACCCCACGGCCTCGGCGGTCTCCTCGACGGACAGGCCCACCACGACCCGCAGGTGCACGATCTCCCGTTGCTTGCCTGACAACGACTCCAGCAACCTGCTCATCCGCCCGGCGATCTCGCCGTGCATGACCTGCTCCTCTGGGCCGTCGGCGCGGTCAGTGGCATCGGGGATCTCTGAGACTGGTTCTGCGCGGTTGCGTGCCGCCGACCGGTGAGCGTCGGCCACCTTATGGCCGGCGATGCCGTACACGAAGGCGAGAAAGGGTCGACCTTCGTCGCGGTACTTGGGTAGGGCCGTGAGCACCGCGAGACATACTTCCTGGGCCACATCATCGGCCGAGGCGAACGTCTTCTCCTGACCGCCTACGCGGGAGCGGCAATACCTCACCACGAGCGGGCGGATCCAACGCAAGACGTTATCAATGGCGTTGGGATCACCGCCGACGGCGGCACTGACCAGGGCGTTGCGGTTCTCTCCCTGGTCATGCGCAACCGCGGCGAGACTCGCAACGGACTTTGTCTCGATCGCTAGCGCGAGTCGTTTGGTAAGTGCTCCGATATCGGCGACAGCGTGGTCCCCGACTGGAGCCAACGACTCGTGTGGGTCAAGTAGTGAAAGCGTAGCCACCGGATGCCCCTCTTGCTGATTGACCAGCCACCGTGGTCCAGTTCTGTTCCGTGCCGCACCAATATGTCGGATACCCAGGGGCCGGGCATCCGTTCTACAGACCATCTTCGGCCTACCTCAGCTCATGCAGTGTGGATACATCAGGTTAGGTAGCCCGCGGAGGGTTTCTACATCCGAGGGATGATCACATCCGTCTCACCAGCGGAAATGTCAGAGGCTTCAGGGACCTGCGGGGCGGCCGTCGTGGGCGAAGGAGGCCTCGGTATGTGGATCCCGGATAGACTCCCGCTGGCGCGCCAGGCCTGCCAACACCGTGCGTAGATCGGCCAGCAGGAGCTGAGCCAGATCGTGGGTCATCCCGTTGCGGATGACGAAACGCAGCACCGCGAGGTCGGTGCGCTGGGCTGGGAACGTGTAGGCCGGCACCTGCCAGCCGTGCTCGCGCAGACCGGCCGAAACATCGAACACGGTGTAACCGGTGATGTCGGGGTGCAGCGCGACGGTGAACACCGGCAGTTCACTGCCGTCGGTGAGCAGTCGCAGCGGACCCAGCGCGGCCACCTCAACCGCCAGCTGCGTGGCGACGTCGCGGCAGTACTGCTGGACCCGCCGGTAGCCCTCGATTCCCAGCCGCAGGAACTGGTAATACTGCCCGACGACCTGCGCGCCGGGTCGGGAGAAGTTCAGCGCGAAGGTCGCCATCTCATCGCCCAGGTAGTTCACCCGGTAGATCAGCTCGTCGGGCAGCGCCAGGGTGTCCCGCCACAGCACCCAGCCCACTCCCGGGTAGACCAGCCCGTACTTGTGCCCGGAGGTGTTGATCGAGGCCACCCGGGGCAGGCGGAAGTCCCAGCTCAGCTCGGGATCCAGGAATGGTGCGATCATCGCCCCGGACGCCCCGTCGATATGCACTGGCACATCCGGCCCACCAGTTGCTGCCAGCTCGTCCAACGCCGCGCAGATCTGGGCCACCGGTTCGTAGCTGCCGTCGAAGGTGGAGCCGAGCACCGCCACCACACCGATGGTGTTCGCATCGACGTGTGGCAGTGCCGAGGCGGCGTCGAGATGGAACCGATCGCCGGCCATTGGCACCAGCCGGGGCTCCACCTCGAAGTAGTTGGCGAACTTGTCCCAGCAGACCTGGACGTTGTTGCCCATCACGATGTTCGGTGTGCGGGTGCCACCGCGAGCCCGCCACCGGCGCTTGAGCGCCAGCCCGGCGAGCATGCCCGCTTCGCTGGAACCGGTGGTGGAACACCCCGGCACGGCATCCGGGTCCGGAGCACCCCACAGCTGGGCGAGCATCCGCACGCACCGCCGTTCAAGCTCGGCGGTCCGCGGGTACTCGTCCTTGTCGATCATGTTTTTGTCGACGCACTCGGACATCAACCGGGATGCCTGTGGGTCCATCCAGGTGGTCACGAAGGTCGCGAGGTTGAGCCGGGCATTGCCGTCGAGCATGAGCTCGTCGTGCACCAGCTGGTAGGCCAGCTCGGCGTCCATCCCGGTGTCCGGGAGCCGATCGCGAGGAACAGCTAGCGGCTCCCGGGTGAACAGCGGGTTCACGGTCAGGTCGGCGGTACCGACGGGTGGTGTGTTGTCCGGATGGGCGAGGGGCACAGGGTGATCATGCCCCACGCCGCATCGTCAATAGTAGTAGCGGCGGCCGCCGACCGGACGCCCGACGGCTCCGAGCAGCGCAAGGATCGCCCCGACCACAATCAAGATGATGCCGATGGTCCACAGAATCCCTATACCGAGCAGATACCCGACCACCAGTAAGATAATGCCGAGAACAATCATCATTCCTCCCAGGATCCCGCTTGGGCATCCGCTGGTCCGGCCGCCCCGGACCTCGCCGACGGTGCCGGCCGGTTCCTCTTCAGTTTACCCCGGGACGACCTCGGCAAACATGCCAAATCTGGCGCTGCTGAGGTCCGGCGGGTGAGTCGAGGCGACGTCAGAGTTGAGGGCGGATCTGCGGCTTGCGCGCGGTGTAGAGGAAGGTAGGGCGGTGCTGTCGGGCCTGCGAGAACTGAGCGGTCAGCGGCGGTGGCGCCGGGCAGCTGTGGTCATCGTCGGGCTCGCCGCGGCCGCGCTGGCCGTGCGGGTGTTGTACGACAGCAGCGACGAGCTGCTCACGGCCGCCGACACGTTGACCTCGGTCCAGCCCGGCTGGGTCCTGGTGGCAGTCCTCGTCGAGCTGCTGTCCTACGCGGCGCGGGGAGCCGCGACCGCGGTGGTGCTGCGCCGCGGAGGTGGTGGGGCCGGCCCGATGGTCCTGACGGCGGCCACGTTGGCCGGCGACGCAGCGGCGTACTGCCTGCCGTTCGGGTTCGCCGCTTCCGGCGTGGTCATGATGGGTGTGTTGCGCCGTCGTCAGGTGAGTACGGTGGTTTCCGGCTGGATGTTCGCGGTGTCATCGGTGTTCTACGTCGGGGCGGTCACGGTGCTGACCATCATCGCGGTCCCGATCGCCGGCGATGACGACCCGGTGCCGGGCCTGCAGGCGATCAGTGGTGGGTTGCTGGGCGCATTGGTTGTTCTCGGCGTTGCTTATGCGTTGCTGCGGCGGCCCGCGGTCCGGCGCGGCCTGTCCCGGGTGCTGCCCGCCGTTCGCCCGGTGCCAGCTCGCCGCCGCCCACCCAGCCGCAGTGCGGATTCGAAGCTGAGAACGGGCCTGCGGGACTGGGCGCGGCAACTGCGCACCGTCCGGCTGACTCCTGTCGCTGGTGCGGCGGCATTCGCCCTGATGCTGGTCTCCTGGGTGACCGATGTCGCCGTGCTGGCGATCGCTTTCCTGGCGTTGGGCACCACCCCACCGTGGACCGGATTGCTGCTCGCGTACTGCGCCGGCCAGATCGCGGCGAGCGTGCCGATCACTCCCGGTGGGATCGGGGTCGTGGAGGGCAGCATCACCCTGGCGCTGGTCGCCTTCGGCGGTGCCGAAATCATCACGCTGGCCGCCGTGCTGCTCTACCGGCTGATCGCCTACTGGGGCTGCATTCCCGCCGGGGGGCTGGCGTGGCTGGCGCTGCGAGCGACCTCGCGGGCTCCGGCCCATCAGGTCGCTGGAGCCCGAGAAGGGCCAGTGGATGCCCCGGTCGTCGAGGCGGAGTCGGCGTCATGACCGCCTTGCGGTGGTGGCGGCCGGCCGCGGTGGCCGGGTTCGCGGTCGCGTTCGCCCTGACGGCGGCCTGTTCGGGGCCCCGTAGCGGCGCCTCAGCCACCAGTAACATCTCCAGTTGCGCCGCGGTGCTGCCGCTGGCCCGCAGCGTCGTCCACGACCAGGGCAGCCTCACCGTGGTCCGGCGAATCAGCAGGGAAGACGCCGATGCCCTGAGCCGAAAGCTGGGCGCGAACCCGCCTAAGGCGCCCTCGACTGCTGCACTGCCCGGAGCGCACCGTCCAGTCCGGCCAGGCTGGCCCAAGGCTTGCCTCGTCGTCTACCGCGGCAACTACCCGCCGGGTGCCATCTCCAGGGCCAGCCCGCCGGCGGTGGCCGGTCACTATGCGCTCATCGTGCTGCGCGTCCGGCACCCCGCGGTCGACCGGATCCTGGTCACCGACCAGCCTCCTCCAGGCCTGCACCTGTAGAGGCGTCTCGCTCCCCTGGCAGCGCGCGCACCCGTGACGAGGCGGGTATGCCCTCACTCGTCCTTGGGTCTGCGTTCGACGAAGAAGCGCACCTGCTCGCCGGCCTCGTCGACGTCGAGCTGTTGTTCGTGAAGGTCGAAGACCACGGTTTGCGCCAGGAACACCTTGGCGCCGTGGGCGTCCAGCACGGTGTCATCGTCGGCAGGGGCCCGGGCAATGGCCAACCCCAAACCTTCCGCCCGGGTAGTTTGGCTTTGTGGCGAGATTCGCAGGCCCGCCCCGTCCGGCATCTCATTCTTGGTGATGAGTGAGTTGATGGCCCGGGCTGCCGCCTCGGTGACTGTCAGCATGCCGTTACCGTAGGGGGCACTCGCCGCAACGCGTAAGCGGGAGCCTGTTATCGCATCGACCAGCGTCGTTGCGGCTGGTCAACTTTCTTGGGGGGACTCCTCTGGAGTCAGCGCTTCGACGGTGTGTTCCCGCACCGGGCGCAGCTCGAATTCCCCGAACTGGCCGCGACGCACGGCCACGGCACTCATCGGCAGGGGTCGGCTCTGCCGATGGCGGGGAGCAAGGGTCATTCCGGCCCGCGGTCGGCGGTCGGAGACGGGCGCGCGCATGTGGTCCTTCTTCGTTTGGTTACACGGGCTGCCGCCAGCCGAGGTAGGAGCGCGCCACGTGTGTGCACAGCGGAGTGAACCGCATGCTCGGGCGCCCCTCGGCGAGATCGACGTAGTACAGGTTATTCCGGACGAGCAGCCAGCACGACACTACCCCCGGGGGCTCTCGTCCGCGATGAAGCGTACTCCTCGCGGTCGACATCGGCATACCTGCTATCGGATGCACCCAACCAGGTCACATTGTGCGGCCATCTCGCGAGGCCGGCAAGTCTGCGGTGCCTGTCCGTGCGATCATCCGGCATAGGTAGGCTGCGGCCGTAGCCGGTCGCCTACCGGGCAGGACCCACCAGTGCGCGAGGGAGGCTCCGGTGGAGCTGGACTGTTGTTCCGTTCGGGACCACTGCTGTCGGGATGCGGTGCGCCACGTCAGTCAGGCAGGCCGATGAGCACCCCCCATATTGGTAAGACGCAGATCGGTAAGACGCAGATCGGTAAAACGCAGCTCGGCGGGGTGTCCCGCCGGGTGCCGCACGTCGCCAGAATGCTCGCGTGGGTCGGAGTGGACCACCTGCGGCTGGAGGCGGCTCGGGTCGTTCTCGGTGAGTGTGGCCTGCGGGCCACCGGATCGTTGGTGAGCTGCCGGCAGGATGGAATCGAGGCTTACTCCGCGTCGTATTCGTTGGCCACCGACGAGACCGGAGTGATCCAGCGCCTGACCGTCCGGACCACCCGGGCCAAGGGTGAGCAACACGTCACCCTTACCCGCTCCGAGGAGGGCATCTGGCTGGTCGACCACGGTCAAGGCGCTGCGCGTACCAACTTCGGCGGAGCTCTGGACATCGATCTGGAGTTCAGCCCGCTGTTCAACGCGCTGCCGGTACGCCGGCTGGCGCTGCACCGCACAGCTGCCAAGCATGGCCTCACGATGGTGTTCGTCTCGTTGCCGAGCCTGGAAGTGAGCCGGGTTCCGCAGACCTACCGCACTGTCTCGTTGGGTGAGCCCGCCGTGGTCTGCCTCAGCAGCGACTCCTACGACGTGGAGTTCAGCGTCGACGCTGACGGTCTGGTGCTCGACTACCCCGGGCTAGCCCGCCGGGCGTGATCCGGGCACCGGCGGCGAGCACCGCCTGTTCCCCGCCCCGCACCGCGGCCAGGTGGATGCCCACCGGCAACCCGGTGACCTCCGGTGCTGGCACTGACATCGCCGGCCAGCCCAGCAGGTTGAACGGCAGTGTGAGGGACAGCAGTGCGGGCAGCACCTCGACGCGCGTGCCGTCTGGGGTGCTCACCTGCCGGGCGCCGATCGGGGTGGCCCGCAACGGCGTGGCCGGTGTCAGGAGGAGATCGATGCCGCCGGTGAGCATCCGGGCAGCCAACTCGGCGGCCAGCCGGCGGCGGGTGCGCTGCGCGGTGACGTAGTCAGCGGCGGTGTAGCCGGCAGCAGTGCGCAGCCGTGCCGCGGTGGACGGTTGGTAGTCGCCGGGCCGTTGCGCCAGCCAGTGTTGATGGGTGGTGAGGGCCTCCACGCCGACGATCACCCGGTAGGTGGCGGCGAACTCGTCGATCCCGGGCATGCGTATCTCGCGCAGTACGGCACCGGCGGCGCTCAGCGCGCCGGCGGCGCGATCCACCGCGATGGCGATCTCAGGGTCATGGACCTGCCAGTACGGGTCAGTGGGACACCCGATCACGGTGCCCGCAAGCGGGGCCGCGGGATCGATCCGGCGCCCGGACAGCGCGCTGAACGCGGTGGCGACCATGCCGACGTCAATGCCGAGCAGCGCGACGTGGTCCAGCGTCTCTGACAGCGGGAACACCCCGGTGGTGGGTAGCGCGTCTCGCGCCGGTTTGAGCCCCACCACCCCGCACAGGGCGGCTGGGATCCGTCCCGAGCCGCCGGTGTCGGTGCCCACCGCGAGCGGGATCAGCCCGGCGGCCACCAGGGCTGCCGACCCGCTGGAGGACCCACCGGTGATCCGCTGCGGATCGTGCGGGTTGCGGCACGGTCCGCCGGCGGCGACGTCCCCGGTCGGCCCGTAGCCGAACTCGTGGGTGTGGGTCTTGGCCAGGACCACTGCGCCCGCGGCACGCAGCAGGGCGACCACCGCGGCGTCCTCGCCGGCGGGTGGGGCGTCGGCCAGCACCGCACTGCCGCACCGGGTGGGCACCCCAGCCACGTCGATAAGGTCCTTGACCACGACCGGCACCCCACTCAGCGGACCTGCCCCCGCACGCCGCTGCTCAACTAGCTGCACGATTGCGTTGTGCGGGTTATCGGCCAGTGCTTGGCTCGGTTCGACCTCGCCTCTCAATGATCCACGCCCTGGTCGTGCGTTGCGGCCTGGCTGCGGAGCCAACCAGCGACATGCCGTACGTACTGGCCGTACTGCTCGACTGCGAGCGGGATGGCGGCGGACACCTTGCCTTGGTCGACTTCGAGGTAGTCGTGCACGAGGACGTTGCGCATGCCAGCGGACGGGCGCAGCGCGGCGGCCAGTTCCCAGTCAAGGACCCCGGCACGGGCGACCTCGTCGAATGAGTCGGCGTAGCTTCTCGGCGCACGCCCGAGCAGCGACGCGATGATGTGGGTGTTGATCGAACCGGCGAGTTCCACGATCTGGCTGAGCACTCGCTCGACGACATGCCGGGTCGGTCGTTCCCGCCGCAGCCGCTCGGCGTCCACCTCGCCGACCTCGACGAGGTCCGCCAGGAGCAGCTGGATCTCGCGCAGCCGTTCCTGGATGAGCGCTGGGTCCAGCTTACGTGCCGTCATCCGGCCAGTAGTTCCAGGCTCAGCCGGCGCAGCCAGTCCGTGTCCAGCCGCTCCATGACGGCGGCGGTGGACGCACGGGCCCACGTGCCCGGCTCGCTCTCATGGAGAATGATCGACCCAACCAGGGCGCGCTCGCGCAACAGCGGACCGGCAGCGTTGAGGTGCACCACGTCGACCTGCTCGAGCCCCACGAGGTCGATCACCTCGGTGACAAACCCGAACAGATCGAGATCAGCACCGTGCTCGGTCTGAACTCCGATGTCGAGATCGTGCGGATCCGGCTCACCGCGCCCCGTGCTGCCGAAGACGGTGAGCAGGTTGATGTGCCGCTGCTGGCACAGGGTGCGCAGCTCACCGGACCGGGCCGCGGTCCGCAGCCGGTCCAGCCCCTCGCGCGGTGTCACCACGGCCACCATTGTCCGGTATCCCGCCGGTGGGTGGACTCCGGCTCGCCGCCACAGTCCAGCCGTGACAGCTCTTTCTCACCGTATTCGGCTCATCCGGACACGCGGGGCATCCATGGCAGCCGCTACCGCGTCAAGGCGCTGCTCAACCCGCGGGGAGGATGTGCACGCCGAACCGGGTGGCTTCGAGCATCTTTTTGTCCGACGTGACTAGTGGTGCGTCGAGTCCCAGTGCGAGGACAACGTAGGCGGCGTCGTAGGCCGTGAAGTTCTCTCGCAAGTCAAGCATATGTCCCAATGCGTGCGTCATGTGGTGCCGCTCGATCCACAGGGCGGCGAAGTCCTCCAGCGCCTGGTCGACCCGAATCTGGTCAAGCAGGCCCCCGAGCGCATGACCGCGCAGCGCGCAGGCGACCTCGAAGTCCAGCAAAGCCGGCGCGTGCAACTCTTCGTCGGCCAACAGGGCAAGCAGCTCAGGGTTGGCAGGATCGCCGACAAGGGCGTCAACCATCGCAGAGGCCTCGATGACAATCACGACGCCTCGCGGGTTCCTCTGATTTCCGCGACGGTGTTAACGACTGATGGACCGCCCAGCCGGTCACGTCGGGCCAGCCGCTCGGCGATATCCGAATTGGACGGTCGAGCGGCCAGCCGCTCGAATTCTCTACGCAGGTAGCCGGTCAACGTCAGACCCCGCTCGGCGGCGCGAGCCTTGAGTGCGTTGACGGTCACCTCTGGGACATCACGGACCTGGATCAGCGCCATGATTCAGTGTAGGCAAATGTATGCTGTGCATGCAATGAGCATGCTCGACCTGCGTTACGTTGGCTGCGCCCCCGGTCGGAGCTGGCAGCGGGTGTCGTGTATGGCGACGACGCGGGCGCCCTGCTGAGCGAGATCACGTAGTTGAGCGAGTGCCCCGGCAGCGGTGAGATCGACGTTGACGGTGTCGCGGTGTGCCCCGTTGCGTGCTGCGTCGAAGCTCTGGCGGGCGCGGTGGCCAGCACTCAGCGTGGCTTGCAGCGCGCCGGTAGAGGCCAGCGAGCCGCGGGCCGCACCCAGCCGGCCCAGCGCGTCGTCCACCGCGTCGAGCAGCGCGTCGCGGTTGCCCTCGCACATCGCGCGGACCAGTTCCGGGCTGGACGCGGCCACCCGGGTGCCGTCGGTGAATGATCCCGCGCCCAGTGCCATCGCCCGCGGGCCACCGGCGCCACCCACCGCGGCGCGCACGGCGGCCAGCTCGGGCGGCAGGGGCGAGACGCGCGCGACCGCGGCATCGTGCTCCGCCGCGCCGGCCGGCACCACTTGCGCCCCGCAGTCCAGCGCGAGCTGGGCGACCTGCGCCCACACCTCCGGGTCGGCGCCATCGTCGCTACCGACCACCCAAGGCGCCCCGGTGAACAGGGCTGCGTATCCGGCTGCCCAACCCGAGTCGGAGCTGCCCGCCATTGGGTGGCCGCCGACGTAGCGGGCTCGCGGGGCGTGCCGCGCCACCGCCGCGGCGACGGGTTGTTTGACGCTCACCACGTCGGTGAGCCGGCAGCGCGGGGCGTGGCGCGCCAGTACCGGCAGCACGTCCACTACCGCGGGCAGCGGTACCGCGAGTACCACCAGATCGTCGTCTGTGGTGCTCAGCGCCAGGTCCTCAATCGAGGATGTGACGTCGAAGCCTTCGTTGCGGGCCGCGGTAGCGGTCGCCTCGGACCGCGCGGCGCCTCGGACCTTCCAGCCCGCCTCGTCGGCGGCGCGCAGCAGCGACCCGCCGATCAAACCCAGCCCGATGACACTCAGAGTGCGCTCGCTCACGGCCGCAGCGCCTCCAGGGCGAAGCCGGCGTAGAGGGCGACTCCGTGCACCATCGCCGCCTCGTCGAACACCGCCCGGTTGGAGTGGTTCGCGGGCGCGGAGTCCGGTTCGTGCTCTGCGGGGCAGGCGCCGAGGAATGCCATCGCGCCGGGCACCTTGGCCAGCACGTAGGAGAAGTCCTCGGCACCCATCAGCGGGTCCGGCATGGGCTCGGCGTAGTGCTCGCCGAGCACTTCGCGGGCTAGGTCAATCACTCGGTGGCTCACCTCGTTGTCGTTGACGGTGACCGGGTAGCCGTGCTCGATGGCCACGGTGGCGACGCAGCCATGGGCCGCCGCGACGTGTTCGCAGACCCGGCGGATCTCCTCGTGCACCGTGATGCGGGTGTGCGCGGAGAGGGCTCGGATCGTACCCTCTAGCTCCGCGGTCTCCGGGATGATGTTGGATGTGGTGCCCGCGGTGATCCGGGTCACGGTAAGCACCGCCGGGTCGAAGACGCTGAGCACCCGGGTGATCATGATTTGTAGCGCGCCGACCATTGCAGCGGCGGCCGGCACCGGATCCGTGGCGTTCTGCGGGGCGCTGGCGTGGCCGCCTCGGCCGGTGACGGTCACTCGCAGCACGTCCGAGGACGCCATGATGGCGCCGGGCCTGGTCTGCACCAGCCCGCTGTCGAGGGTGGAGGTGACGTGCAGCGCCAGCGCCCGCTCCGGCGTCCCGGCGATCTCCAGCAGGCCTTCGTCGAGCATGTGCCGCGCCCCGTGGAAACCCTCCTCCCCAGGTTGGAACATCAGCAGCACCCGGCCCGTCAGCTCGTCCCGCCGATGCGCGATCAGCCGCGCGGCGGACGCCAGCATCGCGACGTGAATGTCGTGCCCGCAGGCGTGCATCGAGCCCGGCAGCTCCGAGCTGAACGGCACCCCCGACTGCTCGGTGACCGGCAGTGCATCCATGTCCGCCCGCAACAGCACGGTCGGCCCCGGCCGGTCTCCCTCGATCACCCCGATCACCGACGTGGTGCCGCCGCGGCCGGCCTGCACCTGCACCGGGAACCCGGTCAAGGCCTGCATCACTGCGGATTGGGTCTGGGGTAGATGGAGTCCCTGCTCCGGGTGCCGGTGCAGGGCGCGGCGCAGCGCGACTGTGCGCGGCTGCAGGCCTTTGGCAGCGCACACGAGGCCGGGCGTGCCCAGGTTGGTCGAGCAGCGTCCGGAAATGCTTCCGGCGCGTCGCCGGTGACGGGGGCTGGGCTTGCTCACGACCCCGTATTCTCGCACCTTATCCTGGTGTTGGGGGGCTGGACACGTGATCGTACTTCCGTACCGTGATAGACGGCGCATACTGTGGTCATGACGGTCACCGGCTTCGCCGTCGCGGTGGTTCGCGAGGACGGGCGCTGGCAGTGCACCAAACTGGACGCTGCGGCCCTGCGAGATCTCGACGCGGCCATCACTGAGTTGCGTGGGCAGCGCTCCACCGGCGCGATTTTCGGCCTTCTCGGCGTCGATGACGAGTTCTTCGTCGTGGTACGACCCGTGCCCGGAGGGGTGTCGTTACTGCTGTCCGACGCCGTCGCCGCGTTGGATTACGACGTCGCCGCTGACGTCCTGGACTTGCTGCGCGTCGAGGTCCCCGAAGAGGACGCGGTAGACACCGACGATGTCTGGCCGGAGGGCGACCTTGGCCTGCTTGCTGACGTCGGGCTGCCGGCGGAGGAGATGCAGGTGATCATCGACGAGGTGGATCTGTACCCGGACGAGCAGCTCGAGATGATCGCCCAGCGGTGCGGATTCCGGCCGCAGCTCTCTGAGCTGCTGGAGAAGCAACCGGGGTGACGGTGGCCACCGGTGCCGACGTGGCGCTGGTCCGGCGCGCACTCGAGGTGGCTGGTGGCGCGGCGGCGACCGGGGATGTCCCGATCGGTGCCGTGCTGGTGGACGCTGACGGCGCCGAGCTGGCCGCCGCGTGCAACGCACGCGAAGCCACCGGGGATCCGACCGCGCATGCCGAGCTGCTGGTCCTGCGCGCCGGTGCGGCCCGGCTGGGTGCTGGCTGGCGGCTGTCGGGTTGCACCCTTGCCGTCACCGTGGAGCCGTGCACCATGTGCGCCGGCGCCCTGGTGGCTGCCCGGGTGGACCGGCTGGTGTTCGGCGCCTGGGAACCCAAGACCGGTGCGGTCGGCTCGCTGTGGGACGTCGTCCGGGACCGCAGGTTGAACCACCGCCTGGAGGTGGTTGGGGGTGTTCTCGCTGAGGAGTGCGCGGCTTTGCTGACCGGGTTCATGCGCCTTCGGCGCCAGTGAACCTGGTCGCGCGGTGGCGCGGCCAGGTCCGGTACCCTGACCGGCGGTAGCGTGTCCGAGCGGCCGAAGGAGCGCGCCTCGAAAGCGCGTGAGGGTTCAC
>CAXUFG010000026.1:0-33912 GCA_964250265.1 uncultured Pseudonocardiaceae bacterium
GCGCTGGCCTTCCCCCCGTCATAGCCTCCTCGCCCCGTTATGGAGACATATCGGGGTCGTAAGGGACCCGATCAGCCCTATATGTCTCCTTAACGGAAGCGCGGGAACTGCGGTACCAGTTCCATGGTCGTCGCCGTGGAGCGGGTAGCCAACAATGCGCGCGGCACGGTCGTTCAGGTACTGACCTCTGATGCTCCCGACCCTCTGATGTTCCGGACATCTCTGGCGTGGCCACCCAGGCCGAACGCGAATCGCGCTCCGACTCATCCGGTCGCGAGCGGCTTCGCGCTGCCAACATTTATCGCCCCTCCACCGTTATGGAGACATGTCGGGGTTCTCAGGGGCCTGGCAACCCCGGTATGGCTCCATAACGGGGAGGTGGCCCTTTCTGTCCGGCAAGCTATGGCGTTACACAGCGCCAGCCAGCGCGTCCGCCGAGTGGGGTCGACGGGTACGTCCCAGCAGCGGCGAACCGGAGCCAACCCAGGGTTGGTCCGGTTCGCTGCACCTCCAGGGACCGCTCGCACGCAGATCAGCCATACCACCGTCCCTTGACAACTCCACAACGAGCCCTGCTAAACGATCTCCAATCGCCACCTCTCGCAAAAGATCTTCATCGCCGTAGGTCATGTCGCCCTTTCCACGGCGAACCCTGTTCTGGATGGTTTCCATCCAGCCTCATTGCGGCAAGATGTCCGGCCGCGGCGACTCGAACGTGCGCTCGGCCTGTTCTGGACGGTTTCCGTTCAGCCTCATGGCGGCAACGAAGAAATCTACATGAGCGGCCGCTGGGATGCTGCCGTGCTGGACGGTCCGTCGGCCTTACTGCAGGCTCACGATCACGTCTGCGACCTTGGTGGCGTCAGCCCTGTCCCGGACGGTCCGTCCATCACGATGTTGATGCGTGCGTAATCGAGTTCGACGAGGATGCAGCTACCGCGGTTCGAGACACGATCACCGGGTGGCTCGGATGACACAATGGTTCACCTCTTGAGGACCGGGTGAGCTTCACGTTACCGGCCATGCAAACCTTTGCGATCAGGGATCACCAGCTGGTGATCCCCATCCATGCGGCGAAGCTGCTCAGGGTGTCCGAGCGGCGCCGCTCAGCCCGGGCCAGACTCAGCACGGTTTCCGCGACCATCGGGTGGTACCTGGTCTGTTGCGGGGCGGCGCGCCGGGCGATGTTCAGCGCGCGCAGCGCCTTGGTGTGGTCCCCGTGCAGCAGCCATGCCCGGCTGAGATCAATGTTGTGGTGGGCGAGTCGGGAGCGCATCGTTTGCCGTGGCAAGGCGTAACTCGCGTCTCGGGTCACGGCGGTGGTGCCATCCTGCATCTCCACCGCCGCAGCCACTGAATGGATATGCACGTTCGGGGTGCAGAACGCGGTGTCATAAAAATTGGCGTGCACCGGTAGCCGTGAGGCAAACTCCCGGGCTTGCGCGAGGTGGGCGTCGGAGGTGGCGGCGTCCTGTCTGCGGGCGGCGATGATCGCGCTGCGCAGGTGCATCGCGCCGTGCACGGACAGTGACTGGGGACCGGTCGGCTGGTCAGTAATCGAGTCCTGCGCGCGGGTCACGATGCGCTGCGCGGTGTCGTAGGCGCCCCGATACAGCAGCGGCAGGGCCCGCTCCTGGTCGCACAGCGCCGCGAGCAGCGGGTCACCGGAGCACCGGGCTGCCTCGACGGCCCGATCCGCAGCCTGACTCACCAGGGGCGAGGCCAGGCGATGCAAACAGATCACCACGCAGCCATACAGGGTCGCCAGCAGATGGTGAGCACGCTCGCTGCGCGCGCCCAGAGGCACCGTGGCTGCGGCGGTGTGCACCTGCGCGAGCAGTACGGGCATCCGGCCCGAGGACTCCTGGTAGCGGCTGCGCCGTTGCAGCTCCGCGATGTCGTCAACCCGTGCCGCGAGCACCTCGAGACTGGGCACCGGGTCGGTGGTCATGCTCGCCGGGCCTTCCATGACCGCGGTCTCGACCTCCGCCACATGCTCACGCTCCCCGCCGTACCGCAAGCTGGGCTCATACAGCTCGGCAACGGTGGTCCGCAATGCCATGGCCACTGCGGCGGTGAACGCCGGGGACGCCGGGGCGCTGCCCTGCTCCACCTTGCGCAGCAACGACAGCGACACATGGGCACGATGCGCGAGCTGGACCTGTGTCAGGCCGTGGAGCCTGCGTCGCTGCGCGACATGCTCACCAATACCCACCGGCTGTGCTGACACACCGACCCACCTCCGTTGCGTTTCGCCCGAATGCTACCGACGGCACCCCAGTGCACTGGTTGTCACTGCTTGGTCACTTCAGCCACCTACCTCGCGCTAGCGTCGCTGGGTGATCTTCGCTGGGCACCCCGATGCGCGCTCCGCCAACCCAGCCAACGCCTCTGAACGCCGAGAACGCAGCGCGACCAACAGGCGCGGCACCCTCCGCTCCCACGAGAGATCCAGGCTGCCATCACCACCTCCAGCAGCGGCCTTCGGCAACACAGAGCTGCAACTTCGCGCTGATGAGGATGCAGCGCTGTGATCCGAGAAGACCGCGAACTCCCGGAAAGCGCGCTGGGGCGGACTGTGCACCTGCTCCCTGCTGGTGAACTGTTCCGGCAGGGTTACCCCGTCACGTCCGTGGCTGTCTGCGGAGAGCCGGTGACCAGCGCAGCGGACAGCGAGGAAGACCCCAGCTACTGCCCGGAGTGTGTGCGCGAAGCCTTGCGGTGGTGCGCACAGCCCGGAGCCGGTGAGTGCGGACAGCTCGGGGGCATGCGCCGATGACCGCGGAGAAATCACACCGCTTCGCCCTCACCGGTTCCGACCCCGAAGGCCGCAACCGCACCATCATCCTGTGGCAGGAAGCCGACCTGGTGGACGGCACGGTGGTACGCCGGGTAGTGCTCACGCTGAATGCCACGATGAACACCGCGACGGTACTCACCGCTGCCGAAGCCATCGAGGTGGCGCATGCCATGTTGGCGGCGGCCCGATGACCGAGCAGGGTCCATCCCCGGTGAGTGGCCCCCACGAGGGCCCGTGCCCCTCCCGCGGGACCACCACCGGAGCACACCAGGTCACCAGCACCCCATCGAACGTCCAGGCATGGTCGTGCACGGAGTGGGTGATCTCGATGGTCACCCCGCTCCCACACTGCCCACAGATCCCCGGCTTGCCGCTGGGCGAGCGGGGCCCCCCCCTCGGCGCCCGGCGGCCAGCCGGCACCCCACCGCCCGGGGGGGCGGGGGCCGGGCCCCCCCCCCCCCCCCGGGGGCCGGGGGCTCGCCGGCCCCCCCCGCGGCCCCCCCGGGCCCCCCCCCGGCACCACACGACACGGTGGGGAGTGCGCCGTGAGCAGGCGGCGGGCCGCTGGCCCGTGCGGGATGCGCAGGTCGATCCTAATCCCGGTGCGCGCCCGGGTTGAGAAGACCACGGTGGACGCGGGGCTGGGATCAGCAGTGAACGTGGTGCAGCCGCGCGTGCCGCGGTGTCAGCCTGGCAAGACGGCGGGCACTGGCCTTGTGGGGGTCGCCCGGGTGAACGCGTTCCACAGCAAGTTCAGCGGATGGTTGTTGGCGTAGCGCTCCCGTTCACCTTTGCGCGCGAAGATACCGGTGACGATCTCCAGGCGCGGTTGGTAGTCCTCGGCGAGGTCAATCTTGCGAAGGTTTCTGCCGGGCAGGCGCCCTTCGAGGGCAGCGTCGGCGACTCGTTCAGTGGTCAGTAAGCATCCATGGAGAAGTTCGGCGGTGAGTAGGTTCAGGCCGTAGGTGAGGGAGTCGATATCCGCAATGACATTGAGCACGCCGCGGTAGTCGGGTCCAAACCAGCGGCCGAGAAACTGCGACAACAGCCCTGCGGTTGGCGCCAGCAGCGGCAGGCCGGGCAGCTTGGCGGCGGTGACCGGAGTATCGGACAGCTCGCGCGCAGTGAGGTTGGTGAGCAGCGCGACACGTTCGCGGTGCCATTCGAGAAAGTCGTACTCCAGCTCGGGTGACCGACCTTGCTCGGCAGCGAAGCTGCCGCACACCATGTCCACCTGCTTGGCGTCGAGTTTCCTCCACAGGTCGCGGGTGCGGACGTGCTCAATCTTGAGCTGCACGCCCCTGCGTTCAAAGTCCGCGCGCAAGGCCGGCCAGACCGCGCCGAGGAACTCCACGGTGAACTCGGTAGTCCCGAAGGTGACAGTGGATCCCACCCGCCGCCTGCTGCGGTGCAGGCTGTCGGTCCAAGACGACAGGGTCTGGGCCGCCAGCTCCACAACCTCCTCGCCGGACGGAGTAAACAAGAACTCCTTGCCCCGGCCCTGTTTGCCCACCAACGCCTCGCCCACGAGGCGGGCGGCGGCCTTGTTGAGGTTGTCGAGCTGCTTTTGCACGCTGGACTGCTCCCGCCCCAGCACGCGTGCGGCCCGTTGCGCCGTGCCGGTCACGTGCACCACGGCAAGCGTGCGTAACTGGTCGAGCGTGACGTCGAGCATCTCGGCCGGACAAGCCAGAAGGGTTGCCAGCAGACCTGCCGTATCGATCCTGTCGTCAACGTTGCTCGCCACCCGCGCCCTCCTCGTTCCGCTGCTGCCTGAACCACCCTGACATGCGCGTTGTTCGAGCGGGCAATTGGGTTGTCGATGCTCGCAGTTCCACCCCAGTTGTTCAAAAATGTTCTTCTGAACAATCCGATGCACGATAATGTTCTATCGCACATTTAACGAGGTGTGTCCGCTCGGGCGCATCACCCCGTGGCGCCGCACAACAGCGCCGAAGGATGTGGAGGTCTCCCCGATGGTCGGAACCCGCAGCATCGCCGAAGACGGTCTGGCCAAATCCTGCTACTTCCGGACCACAGTGGATGCCCCGCACCGCAAGGCTCTGGTGCAGATCAACGAGGACTGCAATTTGCGGTGCGCTCATTGCTTCGTCGCCGCAACCCGGATCGGTCAGCAGATGCCGCTGGCCGGCGTGATCGACACGGTGATCCCCCGCCTGGCCGGATGCCGGGTCCAGCGTGTCACCCTCACCGGAGGCGAACCGACGATCCACCCCGAGTTCATGGCGATCGTGCGTGCGTTCCGGGCCGCCGGGATGGATGTCGGGGTCTGCACCAACGCCACCACCCTTAAAGACGACCAAGTCGGAGAACTCGCGAGTCTGGGCGTGCACTGCAACGTCTCCTTGGACGGCTTTGCCGCGGACTCACACGGCAAGTTCCGTGGCGACCGGGCCTGCTTCGACGTCACGGTTGCCACGGTAGAGAAGCTCGGCGCGGCCGGGATTCTCCAGGGTCTGCTGTGCACGCCGAACACCCTGGCCCAGAACGAGGAGTACGCGCGGCTGTGCGAGTTCGCCCGGAGGAACGGGGCACGCTATGTGCTGCTCAACCCGCTGGGCAGCATGGGCCGAGGGGCCAAGTCCCAAGGCCGGCTGGCCAAGACCACCGTGCACATGCAGGAGATCTTCGAGCTGACCGCACCGTCGAACGGGGCGGACCTCGACATCGTGCACATCCGCTTCCCCAACGCCGCGGGCAAGCCGCTGTCCGGCTGCGAGGCCGGCACGATCATCTACGTGTTCACCCCCGGGGAAGTGACCGTATGCCCTACCTGGTCTTCGCCGCCCGGACATCGATCTCCCAGCACGCCGACACCGAGTTCATCGTCGGCAACATCTTCACTGACCCGGACCTGGCGCAACGCCTGGACGAATACCACTTCCATGACCGATACCAGGTCGGCGTCAACCCCACCTGCGGCTCGTGCGCCCTGAGCTCCGGCTGCGGCAAAGGCTGCCCGGCCGCGGTCATCGCCGCCGGCGGGCGTATCGGCGACGTCGACGCCGAGCAGTGCCCGGTCACCATCGAAGGACGCCGGCTGCTGCCGCTGATCCCCGCATGACCAGCTGCATCGACGACCAACCCCGCCTGCCCGGAACGTTGATCACCCTCGACGGGCCGGGCGGCGTCGGTAAGTCGAGTACCGTCACCAGAGCGATTGACTTGCTCACTGCCGCGAGCCTGCCGGTGCACGGCACCCGGCAACCCTCTCTGGCCGAACTGGGCGAACTCGCCCGGCACGGCACCGACACCTACCGGGGCATGTCATTGGCCTGCTTGTGCGCCGCGGATCGCCATCACCAGCTCGACACGGAGATCAAACCTGCCTTGGAGGAGGGCAGGATCGTCCTCTGCGATCGGTACGTCGCCTCCTCCCTCGTACTGCAGGGACTTGACGGCCTACCCAGCCAGATCGTGTGGCAGCTCAACCACGGCGTGTACCGACCTGACCTATCCCTGATCCTCACCGGCGACCCCACCGTGATCAATGCTCGGCTCCGAGACCGTGGCGGCCATAGCCGTTTCGAGCGCGCTGCGGACAACAGCGATCGGGAATCCGCCCTCTACACCCGCGCCGTGGCCGATCTACACGAGAAGGGATGGCCCGTGCAGACCGTTGACTGCACCGCCGACGATCCCGATCTGATCGCTGCCAGGATCGTGTCCCTCATCCACCGCACCCTCGGCGAAAAGAGCCTGGTATGTCACTGAGCCTGATCACCGTTAACGTCGGCGCGCCCTCCGTTGAGCGGGCCTGCCGGCAACTCAAGTGGCTCGCCGACCGGCCAGAGGACATCTTCGTGCTCACCGAGACCAAAGCCACCCCCGGCAGCCAGCTTCTCGCAGACGCATGCACCGCCGCGAACTACTCGGTGACCTTCCCAGAGCACGACCCCGGCGAGCTCGGCGTCATGATCGTCAGCAAGGTCGCCACCACTCCCGATCCGCTCATCGGAGCACTCAGCTACCTGCCGGCCCGCGCTACTGGGGTCATCGTTGGCACCTCCGACGGGCCGTTGCGGGTGCTCGGCGCCTACGTCCCCTCGCGTGATGCGACCCTGGACAAGACCGAGCGCAAGAAGCGCTGGATCGAGGGCTTCCACACCGCGCTGGACGCCACGCAAACCGGCGTTCCCCTGCTGCTGCTGGGTGACCTGAACGTCCTGGAACCCGGTCACCATCCCGAACACCGGCAACAGTTCGCGCCATTCGAGTACGACTTCTACCGAGCCCTCACCACCCGGCACGGCCTGATCGACGCGTTCCGGCACCTGCACCCCCGCCGCATCGAACACAGCTGGGCGCGACGGCCCGACCTCGGCTACCGCTACGACCACGCGCACAGCTGCGCGCAACTCCTGCCCCTGCTCCAAGGCTGTGAGTACGTCCACCAGACCAGAGACGTTCTCTCGGACGGATCGAGGCTGACCGATCACTCCGGACTCGCCGTACGCCTGGCGACGACGGCAACGACACCGCTGCTAACCTCTGACCCCGCCACAACGGCAACCAGCACAAACAAGCCCGAGCGGGAACCGACCCTGTTCTGACCCGGGTGTTCGTGCTGGCCTGCACCGACGACCAGCACGAGGACCCCACCTGCATGTCCACCAGCGTGCCCCCGCGGGTCGGCGCCCGAGTCCTACTACTCGACCCTCTCGATCGGGTGCTGCTCATCCACGCCAGGGATCCCGAGGACCCCGGCCACCACTGGTGGGAATTGCCCGGCGGCGGCCTGGACAACGGAGAAGACCTGGCCGACGCCGCCCGCCGTGAACTCGCCGAGGAATCCGGGATCACGCTCCGGGAACTGGGCCGCAAGTTGTGGGTGCGCGAGTCGCGATTCATCTACCGGGGTCGTGCCCACCATCGCGTTGAGCACGTCTTCCTCGGCCACACTTCTAGCACCACGGCACAGACCCCGCTCAAACCCACCGAGAACGAGAAGATCGGACTGATCGAACGTCGCTGGTGGTCCCCCACCGAACTCCAGCGCTGCCCCGACAAGCTCTTACCAAGCAACCTGGCCGAGCTACTCGACGACCTCCTTGATGACCGGCTTAGCGACAAACCGCTAATGCTCGTCGGCTGATCACGCCGAACCGCGCCATCTGCGACCCGCATCCCACGCCGTCGAGGAGCCGGCTGGCGGTGGCGGCCAGTGCAGGTGAACAGGCCGACCTCCGGCGCCCACCGAGGTTGGCCGGTTTACCGTCAGCGTCATGAGTGCCGGAGATCTGGACTCGACGGAGCCGTGGGCGCCACAGGCATGCAGTCTGCCGATGGCGGAGCGGCCATCGCGGGTGGCGGAATTCGATGAACTCTTCTCATCGGCTGTGCTGCGTCTTGGTCGGCCGGAGCCGGGCCGGTTGGAGCTGGAGCTGGACCCCACTGCGGACGTGGCAGCCAGCACGGCGGCGCTCGTGGTCCGGGAGACGGGTTGTTGCTCGTTCTTTGCTTTCATCCTGACGGCAAGGGATGGACGGCTGATGTTGGAGGTGGCCGTACCACCTACCCACGTCACCATCCTCGACGGGCTCGAGGCCCGGGCGGCCACGGCGATGAGCGGTGGTGATCGCCGTTGAACATCATCCGATCGCTACTGTTGTTCGCATTGGCCGCGCTGGCCGAGATCGGCGGCGCTTGGTTGGTCTGGCAGGGCTGGCGAGAACACCGCGGCGCGGGGTGGATTGCCGTCGGCGTCCTCGCCTTGGGAATCTACGGGTTTGTCGCGACCTTCCAGCCCGACCCACATTTCGGCCGGATCCTGGCGGCGTATGGCGGGATCTTCGTGGTGGGCTCGCTGACCTGGGGCATGGTCGTGGACAGGTTCCATCCCGATAGGTGGGACTACCTCGGCGCCGCAACCTGCCTGCTCGGGGTAGCCATGATCATGTACGCGCCTCGCGCCTGAACCGCATGGATTAGCCCGGCGAGTCGGGCACCGCCTCGACCAGGCTGACCATGCCCGAGCTGGGCACGATGCGGGTCAATCGGAGCCCGGCGCGGCCGAGCAACGTGCGGTACTCCGCCTCGGTGCGCTGGCGGGCACCGGCGGTCATCACCAGCATCTCCAAGTCCGCAAGCTTCCCGATCGACGGCTCGTTGCCTGCCGGCAATACCTGCTCAGCAAGCAGAACGCAGGCGGAATCAGCCATCGCCGCTCGACATGCGCTCAGGATTTGCGTCGCGGGGTCGTCATCCCAGTCGTGGATGATGTTGCTCAGCAGGTAAGCATCGCCACCTTCCGGCACCACGTCGAAGAAATTCCCGCTGACCACCGTGCAGCGGTCAACGACTTCGCCGCCAGAAAGCTCGTCGTCGGCACCGGCCACCACCGCCGGTACATCGAACAGGATTCCCTGGAGCTGCGGGTTGGCGGACAGGATCGCGGTCAGCAGGCCACCCCGTCCACCGCCAACATCCACTATCGTGCTGAAACGGCTGAAATCGTACGCTTCGATGATGCTGACAGTCTCACTGGTGGACACCGAGTGCATGGCCGCATCAAAGACCGCGGCGTCCTCGGGATGGTCCGCGAGATAGTCGAATACCTCCGAGCCGTGGACGCGGTCGAACGCCGATTCTCCCGTTTGGACGGTCTCATACAGATCGGTCCACGGGTAACGATGGAACGGCATCCCGACCATTGTCGCAAAGCCCCGTAATGAACCTGGGACGTCACTGCGGAGCAGCTCGCCAACTGAGGTCAGGGCGAACCGCCGATCTTCCAGCTCGGCGACGATTCCCACGTCACCCAGCGCTCTGAGCAACCGGTACAACGCCGCGCTGTTCGCGCCTACCAGCCCTGCGATCTCTTCGGCATCCCGCGGTCCGGTCTCCAGGGTGTCCGCGACGCCAAGCCTGGCGAACACGCTGATCGCCTGGGAGACCAGAGCTCCCATGGTGAGTTGGAATATCACGACCGCTGGTGGTTGCTCTGTTGGTAGGGTCGGTGCGGACGTCTCGTCGACTGCCATCGTGTCTCCCAAACCATCGCTCGACTGCAACGATGCTGCCGGATGTTCATCTGGACGACGTGATCCCACGGTAGTGGTGGGGCTGGCCGCGCCGAAAGTGTCAGGGGCAGATGCTTGGCTGAACCCGGCACCAACCAACCGACCACAGGAGGTTCCCATGCCTATCCGCACCACTGCCTGGCCCAACGGCACGCCCTGCTGGGTCGACCTCGCCGTTCCCGACGTCGAGGCCGCCAAGGAGTTCTATGCCGCTGTTCTCGGCTGGGCCTACCTCGACCTCGGCGAGGAGCTCGGCCACTACCAGATTTGCAAACGCGATGGTCACCACGCCGCCGGCATCGGACCGCAGCAGAGCCCGGAGCAGCCGACGGCGTGGACGACCTACCTCGCCAGCGACGCCGTCGACGACACCGCCCAGAAGATCGTCGAGAACGGCGGGACGGTCCTCGCCGGACCCTTCGACGTCCCTCGCAGCGGGCGGATGTGCATCGCGTTGGACGCGCAGAATGCCGCCTTCGGCGTGTGGCAGGCTGCCGAGGTCATCGGCGCCGAGGTCTACAACGAGCCGGGCTGCCTGGTGTGGAACGAGGCCGCCGCACCCGACCCCGATGTAGCCAGAAAGTTCTATGCCGCCGTCTTCGGCTACTCCTACCAACCGGTGGGGGGTGCCGGGGCCGAGTACACCACGTTCCATCGAGATGGCGACCCGCTCGGTGGTATCGGTGGTTTGGGCGATAAGCCACCGGAGACACCGCCGCACTGGATGGTCTACTTCATGGTCACCGACACCGACGCCGCGGTGGCCGCGGCCACCGAGCGCGGCGCCACGGTGCTCGGCGGACCCGTCGACACCCCCTACGGGCGAATGGCTTCGATCACCGACCCGCAGGGCGCGGCCTTTTCCATCATGGGTGCCACGGCGTCGACCTGATCAGCTTGAGCGCTGAGAGGCCAACACCGCTGGAGCAAGCGCGGCGATCTTGGGCTCGGGCTGCCGCTCGGTCCCTCACGGTCTAGTCGGGCTGCCCGGAACAACCGCTTCTCTCGACCTCCGCCGCCGCGGCGGCGGAGGTCGGCGGGCTGGGGGTGCCGCGCCGGGCCAGCCCGACGCCGGCGAGCACCACGACCATGCCGGCGAGTACCCGGATGCTCAACGACTCGCCGAGCACGGCCACGCCGAACAGCACCGCAACCACCGGGATCAGGTAGGTGACGGTGGAGGCCACCGTCGGGCCATCATCGGCGAGCAGCCGGTAGTTCAGGATGTAGGCGATTCCGGTGCCGAGAACCCCGAGCACCGCGATGCTGCCGAGCGCGTCCGCGCGCAGCTCCGGTGGGTGCCAGCCGATCGGCAGCGCGAGCCCCGACAAGACGGTGGCAGCGCTGAGTTGGCCCGCGGAAAGAACCGTCGGAGCCAGGCCACGGCCGGTGAGGTACCGGCCCGCGTAGACGAACAGCACCCCGTACAGGGCGGAGGCGGTGAGGCAGGCCGCGGCCCCACCGATGCTGCCGCCGGATCGCCATGGCGCGAAGATCACCAAAGCGCCGGCGAAGCCAAGGAGCAGGCCGGCGGCGCGAGCCGTCGGCATCCCCCGTTCCGTGCCTGCCAGCAGCGCCACCGTTACCGTCCACAGCGGCGTCGTGGCATTAAGGATGCCGGCCAGTCCCGAGTCAATGCTGAGCTCACCGACGCCGAACAGGAAGAACGGCACCACATTGCCGACCGTTGCGGCCACGGCGAAGTGCACCCATACCATCGGCTCACGCGGCATTTGTAGCCCGCGCAGGCGGCAGATCAGCAGCAGGACTCCCGCGGCGAGCAGCAACCGCAGGAACGTCAGTTGCATCGGGGTAAACCCGCGCAGCCCTACCTTGATCCACACGAAGCTGGATCCCCAGATCAGCGCGAGCAGCGCGAGGCGTAGCAGGCCGCCCCGCCGGACTGTCAGTCGTCCCATATGCCCAGTCTGGCCACCCGGGGCGGCCTGAGCGCCACCAACTTTCATCCCAATGGCGCCTTTCCTCGACACGGCGCCGATCAGTTGCGCTTGCCGAGAACCGACGTCCGCGTTCTTGCGTCTGCAATTGCACGTGCATTGACCCCTGCAGCCACACGTGCTAGATTCTATCTTTCATAATGCTTGCGCAGAGTTATCCAAGAGCGGCAGAGTTATGCAAGAGCGAGGACCCATGGGAAGGGCGGCGGCGACATTCGCGACAGCAAGTCAGCTACCTAACCTGGCAATACGGACCGGTGCGAGATCGAGTGCAGCTTCGCAGCTACCGGAAGGGTGTGGCGCAATCAGCCTAATTCACGCGTTCGGGGGACGAGGGTTCATTACTTAGCCACGGAGATGAGGGCCAGCTTTAAGAAATCGCCAGCCCAGTGTTTGCCCATAACCGGATGACGTCGGCAAAAAGGAATATAGAGATGGATTATGCGAGAGGTCGTGGACCATTTTTAATGTGGTTCACCTGCGGCTTCGAACATATAGACCATGCAATCCATGACGACGACATGGCAACCGGTATATCCGCTGGCACCGGTCGATACACGGCCCTCTGCGGCGCCACCGTGAACGTCGCGTCCATGATCTGCCCACCAGGTCGGCGCTGTACGTCGTGCGAGGCAGCCGTGCTCCGCAACGAGCGCGATTCCGCACTCCGCGATATCCCGTTTCCCACTCAGTCCGGCAGCCGTGGCCGGCACCGTGACGGCTCGGCGAGCTCTCAGATAGGCGCGGGCTCCCGGTTATTCGGATGGCTCAGGTGAGTCTGCGGGTTCAGATCGCGCGGTAGTCGCGGGGACTGAACCGGGGACCGAACCGGGGACGCCGGACGCCGGACGCTTCGATATAGCGCACCGCCCGATGCCGCTGCGGCGCATAAGGCGCCAGAATCTCTAGCATTCCCACATCGTCCAATGGTCGGCCCACAAGCGCGTAACCGACCACCGACGGGACGTGGAAATCCCCGACACTGACCGCATCAGCATCCCCCCAGGCCCGCTGGGCGACCTCAGCGGCCGTCCAGACACCTATCCCGGGGACCTTGCACAGCAGGTCGCGGCCCGCCTTTCCGGTCAAGGTCACCGCACTTTCCAGCCGGTGCGCCACCGTGGCCGCCGCCAGCAGAGCTCGACGCCGCGAGCGGTCCACCCCGGCCCGGTGCCAATCCCAGTCCGGAATCGCGCGCACCGCCACCGGACTCGGCGGCACCCACAACCGGCTAGGACCCGGCGCCCGCTCCCCGAAACGCCAGCACAACTCGCGCCAGGAGCGCCGCGCCTCGACACCGGTGACCTTCTGCTCCAGCACCGCGGGCACCAGCACATCCCATACCCGGCGGGTGGCACCCAGGCGCAGGCCCGGCATCCGGCGCCGGGCCTGCGAGATCAGCGGATGGTGCGGCACGAAGGTGCTGTCGTCGTCCTCGGCCCCGAGCAACGCGGGCAGCCCATCCAGCGCCCAGGTCGCGCCCGGCCCCCATCCGGTGGCGTGCACAGCGCCGCCGCCCTCACGGCGTACCGCCAGGGTTGCGGCGCCGGCCGGGGTGGTGCCCGCGCGCCACACGGTCCCGTCGGCGTCCACCCGCATCGTGGGATCACCCCGGCCGCGACGCAGCGGACCGAGCAGCGCACCGAGATCCAGCGGGTGCGGCGGCGTCCAGGACCGCTCGAAGCTGGGACTGTCAGACATCGGCAGAAAAGCGTATGCCCCCGTCGGGCAACACCACTCCCGGCCAGACCCGCAGGCCGTTGCGCAACTCGCAGCGAGCCCCCACCACGGCACCATCGCCGACTACCACCTCGTGGAGGGCGGCACCCGCACCCACCTGCGCACCGGCGCCCACCACGCTGCGCTGCACGAGCGCGCCGGGACCGACCTGAGCACGATCCATCAGCACCGAGCCGAGCACCTGCGCCCCTCGCTGGACAACGGCGCCAGCACCCACGACCGAACCACCCTGGACGCACGCCTCCGGGTGCACCGTAGCGCCGGGCAGCACCAACCCCTCACCCACCGGTCCGGGTAGCGCGGGTGAGGGCGCCAGACCGCGGACCAGATCGGCGGAGCCCTGCACGAAGGCGGCTGGGGTACCCAGATCCAGCCAGTAGGAGGTATCCACGTGGGCGTGCACGTGGGCTCCGGCGGCGAGCAATCCGGGAAAGGTCTCGTGCTCCACCGACACCGCGCGCCCCAGTGGGATCGAGTCGATCACTTCCCGGCGAAACGCGTAACAGCCGGCGTTGATCAGGTCGGTCGGGGGGTCGGCAGTCTTCTCCAGGAACGCGAGCACCTTGCCGTCCGCGCTGGTCGGCACGCAACCGAAGGCCCGAGGATCAGGCACTCGCACGAGCTGCAGCGTGACGTCCGCCTTCGCGCTGCGGTGGGTTCGCACCACCTCAGCCGGATCCAGACCGGACAGCACATCCCCGTTGAATACCAGCACATCCGGCTCGCTCAGTGCGGTTGCCACATTGCGGATCCCGCCCCCGGTGCCCAGGGGCTCCTGCTCCGCGACGTAGTCCAGCGCCAGATCCAGCGCGGACCCGTCACCGAAGTAGGTCGCGAACACCTCGGCGCGATAGGAGGTACCCAGCACCACGTGGCGCACCCCAGCGGCGCGGATCCGGCCCAGCAGGTGGGTGAGCAACGGCACGCCCGCCAGCGGCAGCATCGGTTTGGGCGCGGACAGGGTCAGCGGCCGCATCCGGGTACCGAGACCCCCCACCAGCACCACGGCCTCAACACCTGCCAGCGGGCTCGCTGATCTCACAGGCCTTGCCTCGGGCGCCGGGCTGCGCGACGTACCAACTGCAACCGGCCGGCCAACCCGGCCCGCAGTGCCAGCCGCAGCGGGACGTGCAGCGGGCCGGGGAGGCGGTCGGCGAGGTAGCGGTAGGTGCTGCGGTGGTGCTCGGCGAGCATCTGCTCGGAGACCCGGCTGGTGGCGTGCCCGCCGAGGTGGGTGACCTCCGCGGTGGGCACGTAGACGTTGAGCCACCCGGCGCGACCCAACCGGTCACCGAGGTCGACGTCCTCGAAGTACATGAAGTAACGGGAGTCGAAGCCACCGACGGCCTCGAAGGCGGCGCGGCGCAGCAGCAGGCACGATCCGGACAACCACTCCGCGGTCCGCTCGCCGAGCGCGGTGTCGGACTGCCGGTAAGCGGTGGTCCAGGGGTTACCCGGCCAGACCGGACCGATCACGGCGTGCCCGACCCCGCGACCCAACTCGGGCAGCAGCCGCGCCGAGGGATAAACTCCCCCGTCCGGTTGCCGGATCAGCGGCCCCAGCGCAGCCGCTCTGGGCCAGCGCTGCCCGGCCGCGAGCAGCTCGTCGAGGCTACCCGGGTGCCACTCGACGTCCGGGTTGGCCACCGCTACCCAACCCACCTCCGGCCCGAGCTCGGCTATCCCACGGTTGGCGGCAGTGCCGTACCCGACATTCTCCCCGATACGCAGCAGCTGGACACCTTCGCGGCGGATCGCGCGCTCCGGAGCTCCGTCGGTGGATCCGTTATCGGCGAGCAGTACCCGAACCGGCCGGCTGGTGGCCTTAACGACCGAATCCAGGAACGTCTCCAGGGTGTCGCCGGGCGAGTAGGTGACGGTGACGACCGCCAGTTCCTGGCCGTAGGAGTTACTGGGGGGCACAGCGCTCGATTCTGCACCCCGGCGTCCGCCGCCGGGCTAGCGGGACCGGCGGCGGGTCACCACGGCCTGACTGTAGGCCTCTCGGTGCAGCGCCGCGCTTGCCGCCCAGGAGAAGTCCTTGGCACGGCGCTGCGCGGCAGCCGACAGTTCCGACCGGCGAGCCGGGTCATCGAGCAGCTCGACCAACCCGGCAGCGATGTCCTTGGCATCGATTCCGCAGTAGGCCACTGCGTCGCCACCTACCTCTGGGATGGCGAGCCGCCGGGTGGTCAGCACGGCTGCCCCGGTTGCCATCGCCTCCAGGACCGGCAGGCCGAAACCCTCCCCCAACGACGGGTAGGCAACCACCGCCGCGCCGCCGAGGAAACCGGACAACTCGACCAGTGGAAGGTAACCGGCCCGGATCACTCGAACCCGGTGCGGCACGGCCTGCAGTTCCCGCTCCACGTGGCTGTCCCAGCCCGGCTGCCCAGCCAACACCAGGACCGGCGGGGCAGGCCGGCCCGCGAAGACCAAGCTGGCCTGGGCAAATCCCCGGATCAGCGCCGGCACGTTCTTGCGCGGCTCCAGCGCCCCGAGAAAGGCGACATAGGGGCGCTCGCCCAGACGCAGCCTGCGGCGAACGGTGTCAACCTCGTCCGGCGACGGTGGATGGAAACGGTCCGCATCCACCCCGTGGTGCACCACCTGCAGCCTGTCGACTCCAGCCCGGGCCATTTCAGCACCGACGACACGGCCCAACTCGCGAGCCGTCGAGGCGCTCGGAACCACGCACACCTCCGCCCGCTTCAGCGATGCCCGCGTCCAGGTCCGGAAGAAACGCGCCTTGACCGGTGAGTGCACCGCCGGGTCGGTGAAGAACGTGGCGTCGTGCAACGTGACCACCGTGGCCACCTGGTTGGCCAGCGGCATCGTGTAGTGCGGGCAATGCAGCACATCGACCCGCGCCCGCCGGACCAGCCAGGGCAAGGTGGTCTGCTCCCAGCTCAGCCGCGCAGTACGGGCGACGAGTCGCTCCACCGCAGGCACGACCTCAGCGTGCGGGGCCAATGCGGCGTAGAGCTCGGCATCCCGCGGCTGGCATACCACCATCGGCGCCGCACCGTCGGCTTCCAGCGCTGCGACCAGGCAATCCACATACCGACCGACGCCACCACGGTCAGCCGGCACCGCCGTCGCGTCGATGAGGACCCGCGGCTCGGTGAACACGCAGGGAGCCTATGAGATAACGGTGCGTGTTCGTGGTTGGCGGGTGCGAGTTTCGTGTAGGTCGACGTGTACCGACCACACCCGGTGGGCGGCGCACTCCCAGCTGAACCGCTCCGCCCGGCGCCGCCCCGCCGCGATCATTTCCTGAGCCTTATCATGATCGAACAGCACCGTGCGCAGCGCGATGGCCAGCGCGGCCGGGTCACCGCGCTGCACCGTGATGCCAGCCCCTCCGGCGACCTCGACCAGCGCGGGCGCGTCGGAGTGCACCACCGGTACCCCGGCCGCCATCGCTTCCAAGACCGGCAGGCCGAAACCTTCCGCGAGGCTCGGTGCCGCGAGCACCGCTGCGCGATGCAGCACCACGGCCAGCTCTGGGTCGGTGATCCGGCCCAGCATGCGCACCCGGGCTGGATCCAGCCGGGCCCTTCTCGCCAATTCGGCCAGATCGAGAGCTCCCCAACCCGGTTGACCGGCCAGCACCACTGGCACATCCGGGGCCCCCGGGGCGGCGAGCGCGGCGAGGAGGGTGTCGATCCCCTTGCGCGGTTCGAGGGTTCCGATGGCCAGTACATAACGAGACGGGAGGGCCAGCCGGGTGGCGATGCCGTCGGTGTCCTCCGGCAGGCGGCTCACGGCTGCGCTGACTCCCTCCCCCACCACATGAACCTGGGCCTGGCAGATCACGTGCCGTGGCAAGTCGTCGCGCACCGCCGCGGTCGGCACCACCAGGGCGTTCGCCCGGCGCGCTGCCCGCCCGATCATCCGGCGGTGCCAGCTCAACCCGCGCCGGGTCAGGGTGCCGGGGTGAGTCCAGGGCACGGTGTCGTGCACCGTGACCACGAGCTCGCGGCCGCGGGCGGGTGCCGGTGGGGCCAGCGGCGTCGGCGCGTGCACGGCGTCGCCGCCCGGCCACAGCGGGATGCCGGTGTCCCACGCTGCGACGAGCGCCCGGCGGCCCAGCGGCAACATGTGTGGGCCCTCCACTCCGGGGATGATCGCCGGGGTGGGGTCGGCGTGCCGGGCCAGCGCGCTACCCACCGTCCAGCCGGCCGGCGCGGTCGCGGCCAAGGCCGCAGTGAGCTCCCGGGAGTACCGCCCGGTACCCCCGGGCACCGGTGCGAGCAGCTGCTCCAGCAGCACCACCAGCTTCGGCACGCGCGGCAGTGTGCCACGGGTACCGTCAGGCCCCATGCCAGCGTCCTCGCCGGGTGTCCACACCACGGTGGTCGTGGTCACCTGGCGGGGTCACGACCTGATCGGGCGCTGCCTGGACGCGCTGGCTGCGCAGACCTGCCCGCACCAGGTCTTGGTGATCGACAACGCCTCGACCGACGGCACCGCCTCCGAGATCGCCGAGCATCATTGCCAGGCGCTCAGGCTGACCTCCAACGTCGGCTACGCGGGCGCGCTGGCCGCCGCGCTACCGCTGGTCGACACCCCGTTCATGGCGTGGCTCAACGACGACGCGCGGCCGGAGCCGGGTTGGCTCGCCGCCCTGGAGCAGGCCTTGGACGACGATGAGACGGCCGCCGCGGCGGCTTCGGTGCTACACGCCGGGGACGGTGCCGTGACCTCGACCGGCGTGGCGCTCACCCGCATCGGCTACGGCGCAGACAGCTTGGGGACGGCGCCATTCGGCTTCTGCGGCGGGGCCGCGTTGCTCCGCACCGAGGTACTTCGCGCCGCCGGCGGTGTGCCGGGCGCGCTGTTCTGTTACTACGAGGACACCGACACCTCGTGGCGGTTGCGGCTCGCGGGCTACCGCGTGCTTGCCGTGCCGGGCGCCCGGGTCAGCCACGTCGGAGGCGCCTCGGCACAGCACGGCACGCCGGCGTTCCACCACTGGAACGAGCGCAACCGGCTGCTGGTGCTGCTGCGCTGCGCCCCTGCCCGGGTGGCTGCTGCCCAGCTGGTTCGATTCGCCGGGTTGACCCTGGCGCTGCCGTGGCGCCGGAACCGCCCCACGACGCCCAACTTCGCGACGGGTCTGCGCCTGCGAGTGCTGGCCGAGGTGGCGGTTCGGCTGCCGGAGACCCTGCTCGCCCGGCACCGGATCGGCCAGCGCGCCACCGTCAGCCGCGCCACGGTGTGGTCCGCCTGGGCCGGTCGGTCCTAAGGCAGTTGTTGACGGATCACCGGGAGCGGCCTCCTTACCCGGACGGCGCACACCCGCCATTCCCCTGCGATCCGCATTCCAATCATGATCGCCATGACGTCCCACCCAGAACCGGTCGATCTTCGAATTCCTGCTCGCACCGAGTCGGATGACAGCGGCCGACCACCGTTAACCCACCGCGGAGTCGTGGGCGGGTAGCGGCTGCGCCGGGGTATCCGTCCCGAGCGCCATCTCGTCGTAGACCTCGGCGAGCGAACGCAGCAACCCGGCGCAGTCGCCGGAATACGAGGACCCATGCATGATCGCCAGCGTGGCCGGTTGGAACTCCGCGAGGCGGCGGTAGGTCGACCCGACCGCGGGGCCCAGCGACGTCTGCCGGAACAGCTCCTCGGCGGCGATCGCACCGGGCGTGAGGTCCTCGCTGGTCACAGGATCGCCGTCACCGATCTGCGTGCCCAGATCCCCGCAGAACAGCGTACCGGTCACCTGTTCGTAGAACAGGTGAGACTCCCAGTTGTGCGGCACGTGCGGCGTCGCGACCTCGATCATCCTGCGCTGCAACTGCGCGCCGCCGATGTCCAGGACCTCGCCGTCGGCCAGGCCGCGAGGCGGCCGGTCACACATGTCGTTGAGCGAGAGCATCACGCCGAGCTGCCCGTGGACCACCTGCGCGTGCGGAGCCGCGGCCAAAAACTCGTTGACCGCGCCGCACTCGTCCGCCTCGACGTGCGAGAACGCGATCCAGCGCAACCGCTCCAGGGGCACTACCCGGGCGATCGCCGCACTGACCGACGGGAACAGCCCACGCATACCGGTGTGGTAGAGCAGCGGCTCTTCAGCGTCGATGACGAACTGGTTGAACGTGAACCCGCCCGGAGCGACCTCCGGGATGCAGGTTGAGATGCGGTAGATCCCGTCGGCGATCTCGTCCACGCGAGCGTCCATGGAAACCTCCGTCGTGGCGTCCGGATCCGTCCACTGTCCCCCCGTCGGGCCATCCGTGTCCATGACGCACGCAGCGCAACCGACCCTGCGAGAGCAGCGACGGGGGGGATGGGGCACCCTGGGCAGCCGCCGAAGGGAGGAAACCGGCGTGGGCGAGCGCGTGCTGCCGCGGGTGTCGGTGATCGTGGTGAACTACCGCGGCGCTGAGCACACCGTGACCTGCCTGCGGGCGTTGCGCGACGAGCTGGACTGGCCCACCGGCGCCCTCGAGCTGATCTGCGTGGACAACGCCTCGGGCGACGGCAGCGCGCAGCAGATCGCCGCCGCGGTGCCGCAGGCCCGATTGATCCGCTCAGCCACCAACAGCGGCTTCGCCGGCGGCTGCAACCTCGGGGTCAACGAGGCCAGCGGAGAGATCGTCGGTTTTCTGAACAGCGACGCGCGGCCGCACCGGGATTGGGTTCGCGCCGCGGTGCCGGTGCTGGCTGATGATCCTGGCGTGGCCGCGGTGGCCAGCAAGGTCCTGGACTGGGACGGCGAGCGGATCGACTACGTCGACGGCGGCCTGACCTGGTACGGGATGGGCTACAAACCGCACGTCGGCAAGCCCGACGGCGGGGCCCATGACACCGCGCGCGACGTGCTGTTCGGCACCGGTGCCGCGATGTTCGTCCGCCGCGCGGTCTTCAACCAACTCGGCGGGTTCGACGAGCGGTTCTTCATGTTCTGCGAGGACGTCGATCTCGGCTGGCGGCTCAACCTGCGCGGCCACCGGGTGCGCTACGAACCACGATCGATCGCCTACCACCGCCACCACGCCTCGCTGCACGGCGCCGACCCGGCCCGCGAGACCTACCTGCTGGAACGCAACGCGCTCGCCGCGCTGTACAAGAACGTCTCGGACGAGACGCTGGCCACCGTGTTGCCCGCCGCGCTCGCGCTGACCGTGCGCCGAGCCACCGCCCGCGGCGGATGTGACCCCACCGAACTGGAGCTGACCCGCCGCAGCCCGGGCACTGACGACACCGGCCCGATCGCGGTGCCCCGGGTGACCATGGCCGGGGTCTACGCCATCGACCGGTTCGTCGAGATGCTGCCCTCGCTGACCGCATCGCGACACGCCGAGCAGGCCGCCCGGGTTCGCACCGATGCCGACCTACTCCCGCTGATGCGCAACGCCCTGGAACGCACCTCGCCGGAGATCCCCTACCTGCTCGCGCACGACTCCATCGTCACCGCACTCGGTGTGGAGCGGGTGTACGGGGCCCGCCGGCGGATCTTGGTCATTACCGCGGACGCGGTCTCCACCCGGATGGCCGGGCCGGCGATCCGCGCCTGGAACATGGCGGAGGTGCTCTCCGGCGAGCACGAGGTGCGCCTGATCAGCCTCAACCAGCACTGCTCACCTCCCGCCGCGGACTTCGAGGTGCGCCACGTCGCCCCGCACGCGATCAACCCCGAGCTGAACTGGGCCCAGCTAGTACTCCTGCAAGGTCACGTGCTCGAGCAGATACCGGCGCTCAAGACCTCCAACCACGTCATCGTCGTCGACATCTACGACCCGATGCACCTCGAGCAACTCGAGCAGGCCCGGGACCTCGGTGAGCAGGCGCGGACCCAGATCGTCGACGCGGTCACCGGCGTGCTGTCGAACCAGCTACGCCGCGGCGACTTCTTCCTGTGCGCCTCAGAACGGCAGCGACATTTCTGGCTGGGGCATCTCGCCGCGATCGGACGGTTGTCCCCCACCGTGTACGACGCCGACCCGACGACCCGGTCGTTGCTCGCAGTGGCGCCATTCGGGTTGTCCGGCAAGCCGCCACAGCGCACCGGGCCCGGGCTGCGCGACACACTATGTCTCGGCCCGCGGGAGAAGGTCGTGTTGTGGGCCGGGGGCGTCTACTCCTGGTTCGACCCACTGACCCTGCTGCATGCGGTGCACGCGCTGCGCGCCGAGCATGACGATCTGCGGTTGGTGTTCCTGGGGATGCGCCACCCCAACCCCGACGTGCCCGAGATGGGCATGGCCGGGCAGACCCGCCGGCTGGCTGCGACCCTGGGGCTCACCGGTGAGCAGGTGTTCTTCAACGAGACCTGGGTGCCCTATGCCGATCGGCAGAACTGGCTGCTCGACGCTGACGCCGGCGTCACCACGCATTTCGAGCACGTCGAGACCACCTTCGCTTTCCGCACCCGGGTGCTGGACTACCTGTGGTCGGGGCTGCCCATCGTGACCACCGACGGCGACTCCTTCGCCGAGCTGGTCGGCACCGAGCAGCTCGGCGTGGTAGTGCCCGCGCAGGACCCGGCGGCGCTGGCCGCGGCGCTGCAGCGGGTGCTCTACGACGACGCCTTCGCCGCCGGCTGCCGGGACCGGATCGCAGCGGTGGCCCAGCGCTACACCTGGGAGGCGGTGCTGGCGCCGCTGGTCGGGTTTTGCCGCCACCCACGACCCGCGCCCGACCGGCTGCGTGGCACTCCGCTCGTCACGCCCGACCGCCGAGCCGGCGCGCTGCGCCGCGATGCGGCCCTGGTGCGCGAATACCTCGCTGCCGGTGGCCCCCGCGAAGTCGCCCGGCGGGCAGCCGGGCGGGTGCGGCGGTGGGCGCAGCACCCGTGAGGGTCCTCCTCGACGGAGGACCCCTGCTGGGACAGCGCAGCGGGATCGGCCGCTACACCGCCGCGCTGCTGCGCGAGCTGGCCGTTCGATCCGATGTGGACATGATGGTGACTGCATTCACCGCCCGCGGCCAGCGGGCGCTGCGCGCCGCGGTCCCTCCCGGGGTACAGGTGCGAGGGGGGCCGGTTCCGGCCCGCGCGTTGCACACCTTGTGGCGACGGGTGAGCTGGCCACCCACCGAGCTGCTCGCCGCCGGCAGTGACGTCCTGCACGCCACCAACTTCGTGCTACCACCATCACAGCGCGCCCGCGGCGTCGTGACCGTGCACGACCTGGCGTTCCTGGACCATCCAGACCAGCTGGCGCCGCAGCAGCGCAACCTGCCCGAGCTGGTGAGGCTTTCGGTGGCCCGCGCGGCGGTGGTGTGCACTCCCAGCGACGTGGTGGCGCAACTGGTGGCCCGCCGGCTCGACGTCGACGCGGGGCGGATTGTGGTCACTCCGCTGGGCGTGGATCGCACCTGGTGTGAGGCCACCGCCCCCACCGAAACGCTGCGCACAACGCTGGGGCTGCCGCCGCGCTACCTGCTGTTCGTCGGCGCAGCTCAACCCCGAAAGGGCCTGGACGTGCTGCTCGCTGCGCACGCCTCACGACCCGAGCTCGCGCCGCTGGTGGTGGCCGGGCCGGCCGGCTGGGGTCCTGCGCCCACCATGTCTTCTCGGGTGCACACCGTGGGCTACCTCAGCGAGGCCGACCTTCGCCGCGTCGTGGCCGGCGCGACCGCCGTGGTCCTTCCCTCGCGGGACGAAGGTTTCGGCCTACCGGTGCTGGAGGCAATGGCGGCGGGGATACCGGTGGTGTGCTCGGACCTTCCTGCGCTGCGGGAGATCGCCGGGGGGCTCGCCAACCTCGTCCCAGCGGGTGATCCCGCTGCGCTGGCTTGCGCGCTGGCCGCGGCGGACCGAGCTGACGGCGATCGTGACGGCGTGGCCGACCGGCGGACCCACGCGTCCCGCTACACCTGGCGCGCCTGTGCCGAGGCGACGGTCGGTGCTTACCGTCGAGCGCTGAACTGACCGGGCACCAGCAACCGACACACCGGGCACCAACGGGGAACACACCGGACACGAACACCGGACACACCGGGCATGAGCACCGGACACGCCGTGTTATTGGCCTGTCTCGTCGGTTTCACCCACATAGAGTAGCGAGAGTAACGTTACTATAACGTTACTATACGAGGAGTCGCACACTAACTACTAGAGGCGGTGGGAGGGACCGATTTCCCCCTTTTGAGGGCGGGGGATGTCGCTGACAGCTACATCAACGCTGGCGCATGACTGCGCCCGCGCGATGGCGCGCGCCTTCAGCGCGGAAGGGGGAGGACGATGCTCGCTCGTCGGGCTCGAATCGGGGCAGTCGTCGCCACGCTGAGCGCGGCTACGTTAGCAGTCACCGTCACCGCAGCAGCACCCGGGGCGGCTCAAACCGGCCCGGTGAGTCAGGCGAGCGCGGTCGCTGTGATCACCGGTGCCAAGTCCATCAACGCAACCGAGGTGCGGTACGGAATCAAGGGAACCGACCTCGGGATCATGTGGACCGACGAACGGGGACGGATCCTGGCCGCCTTCGGCGATACCTTCGGGTCCGGATGGGCTGGTGTCAGCAGTGGGTTCGCCAAGCCGGCGACGATCGATTGGCGCTCGAACACACTGGGTCGCAGTGTGGACCGCAACCCCTCCGACGGCATGTCCTTCGACAACTTCGTCACCGACCGCCCCGGCCACGCCAAGGAGCTGCTGCCCTCGCTCAAGAAGGACGGCGTCGAGATGACCAAGATCCCGACTGGCGGGGTCAACATCGATGGCCGCAACTACCTGGCCTACATGTCGATTCGGAGCTTCACCGAACCCGGCCACTGGATCACGAATTACAACGGCATCGCCTACTCCGACGACGGCGGGCAGACCTGGAAGGACGCCCCGAGCGCGCGCCGGGAGAACACCGCGGCCCTCGACGGGAAGTTCCAGATGATCGCCTACGCCCGGGACGACGGCTTCGTCTACGCCTTCGGCACCCCGAACGGTCGTTTCGGTGCCGCCCACCTCGCCCGGGTACCCGAGCATGAGTTGCTCGACAACTCCGCCTACGAGTACTGGACCGGCAAAGGTTGGGAGCGCGGGAGTAGCGAGATCGCAGCCCCGATCGTGGCGGGCCCAGTCGGTGAGCTGTCCATCCGGTACGACAAGGAGCTCAACAGCTGGGAGATGATGACCTTGGACGAGTCGGCCAAGGCGATCGTGCTCCGGCTCGCACCGCAGCCGACCGGCCCATGGGGTGCGCCGATTCAGGTCGCTACCTCGAGCGAGTACCCGGATCTCTATGGCGGGTTCCTGAATCCCGATTCGCGGGGTACTGACCTGTACTTCACCATGACCCAATACAAGAGCTACAACGTCATGATGATGCATACGAAGCTACCGGCCAGCGTGGTGCACAGCGGGAAACGCTGAACAGGATGCGTTGGCCAACTGGTCCACCAGCCTCGGGACAGCCAGGTTGAACACATCGCAGAAGTGAGTCGCCGAGAATTACCGGGCGGATTCGCTCCGAGCCTCCCGAGCTCAACAGCAGAGCTGCCCGGCCGCTCCAGAACAGCTCTGCTGTTGAGCTCGGGAACCGGAGAGCGGTTCAGGAAGTTGAAAGAGCCGGTCAGTTCGCGAGCACGCCCGCGGCGACGGCGGCGTGGAGTGCGTGGCGCCAGTGCCGCAGCTCGGGCAGCCCGGTGGCGGCCCACTCGGCGGTGTCCAGGACCGAGTTCGCTGGGCGCGGCGCGGGGCGGGGGAACTCCGTGGTGCTGCAGGGTTGCACCCGATCCGGATCGGCGCCGACCTCGGTGAACACCGCCCTGGCCAGTCCGAACCAGGTGGTGGCTGCCGCGTTGACGCAGTGCAGAACCCCCAGCGGCACCCGGTCCGCAGCCACCGCGAGCGCGATCAGGCCGGCGGAGAGATCCCCTGTCCAGGTCGGGTTGCCCTGCTGGTCGTCGACCACCCGCACCGGCTCGCACCCCCGGGCCAACCGCGCCATCGTGCGGACGAAGTTGCGGCCATGGGCGCCATAGAGCCAGGCGGTCCGCACGACGTGCGCCCGGGCCCCTGAGGACAGCACCGCACGCTCCCCCGCCAGCTTGGTGCGGCCATAGACAGTGCCCGGCACCGTCGGACCATCCACCCGATTGGGCCCGCTGCCCTCGCCCGCGAAGACGTAGTCGGTCGAGATCTGGATCAGATGCGCCTGATGGGTGGCACAGGAGTGGGCTAGGTTCTCAGGTCCCTGCGCGTTGACCGCGTGGGCCCGTCCAGCGCCTTCGCTCTCGGCGGCGTCCACGGCGGTGTAGGCTGCCGCGTTGATCACCACCAGCCTGGTACTACCGTCCGATGCCGCCGCAACGACTGCATCGGATACCGCCGCCGAGTTCGTGACGTCGAGCTCGGCCGAGCCTGGCGCGTGGATCGAGGAGATCCCGGCGCGGGTGGCCGCGGCCACCAGATCCCGACCGAGCTGTCCTCGCGCGCCTGTGACCAATAGCGACAAAGCTGGATTCATCTCGCTTTCAACGGCTCCCACCAGTCCCGATGCTCGGCGTACCAGCGCACCGTGTCAGCCAGGCCCTGGGCGAAGTCCACCTGTGGGGAGTAGCCGAGCTGGGTGCGGATCTTGGTCCAGTCCACTGAGTACCGGCGGTCGTGGGCCTTGCGATCAGCCACCGGCTGGACCTTGGACCAGTCCGCGCCCAGAGCGTCTAGCAACGAGTGGGTGAGGTCGGTGTTGGTCAGCTCGGTGCCACCACCAATGTTGTAGATCTCCCCTGCCTGACCGCGCGCGAGCACGAGCGCGATGCCGCGGCAATGGTCGTCGACGTGCAACCAGTCCCGCACATTGAGCCCATCGCCATACAGCGGCACCGTCAGGCCGTCGAGCAGATTGGTAACGAAGAGCGGGATGACCTTTTCCGGGTATTGGTAGGGCCCGTAGTTGTTGGAACAACGGGTGATCCGTACGTCCATGCCGTGGGTTCGAACGTATGCCCGGGCGACCAGATCGGCGCTGGCCTTGGACGCCGAGTAGGGCGAATTCGGCTCCAACAGATGGTCCTCGCGCCACGAACCCGACTCGATCGACCCGTAGACCTCATCGGTGGAGATATGCACGAAGCGGGACACTGCGGCCTCCAATGCGGCCTGCAGCAGGATCTGGGTGCCTACCACGTTGGTGACCACGAACGGATCTGCGCCGAGAATCGAGCGATCCACATGGGATTCCGCGGCGAAGTGCACCACTGCGTCGATGCCGACCATCAGGTCAGCCACCAACGGCTCGTCGGTGATGTCGCCTTTCACGAAGTGCAGCGCGGGATAGGTCGCCACGGGCGCGAGGTTCGCCTCGTTGCCGGCATAGGTCAGCTTGTCCAGAACCACGACCTCGGCGTCGGCGAGGGTTGGTTCAAGGCCCTGCAGCACCCGGCGTACGAACGTCGACCCGATGAATCCCGCACCTCCGGTGACCAGCAGCCGCATCGGCGCACCCTCCATCATCTAGCCGGCAATAGCCGGCCCAGCCGACCAACGCCGGTCGAGTCTGCCATGGCAACCTGACCAGGGGTTCACACGTCTGGACTAGACAGCTGCTGGAAGGGGAACAACTGCGCGCAGGCCCAGGTCGGGCGGCGCCATAACCTGGGCACTGCCGCCACATCAGTCGCAGGACGCAGGAGGGCATCCGTGGACGACAGACCAGCCCGGTCGGGGGGCTCCTCCGGGCGGTCCGATCGGTCTGGTTCCGGGCGACCCGGTTCCGGGCGACCCGGCCCCGAGCGACGCAGTCCTGCGCGGCGCGGCGCCGACCCATACGCGAATCAGCAGCGCGTGCCAATTACGAGGAATCGCCCGTCAGGGTTCCAGGCTGCGGCCGGCACTCCGAGTCGCGCGTCAAGCACCGGATCACCGCACCGGCGGGGCACCATCACCCATGCCCGGCGGGGCCCTCATTACGGGCTTCAGTTCGCCAAACTGGCACTCGCGATGGTCTCGGCGCTGGTGTTCGTTCTCAGCGGCTACGGGTGGAGCACCTTCCAGGACCTTCACCAGGGCTTGAGCACCACGGATGTGATCGGCGCGGCCGCACCGGACAAGGCCACCGACATCCTGCTGGTAGGCCTGGACAGTCGCACTGACGCACACGACAACCCGCTTCCCCGGCAGGTGCTATCCCAGCTACGCGCCGGAAACAACGAGGGCGAGCTCACCGACACCATGATTCTGGTGCGGATCCCGAACGATGGTCGTCACGCGGTAGCGATCTCGCTGCCGAGGGACCTGTACGTAGAGCTGCCCGATGGGTACGGCAAGCACAAACTCAACTCCGCCTTCACCCGCGCCAAAAGCGCGACTGCGGAACGGCTCGTCGCCCAAGGCGTCGACGCGGCAACGGTGCGCACCGAATCCATCGCCGCTGGGCGAAAGCTGCTGCTGGAGACCGTTAAGGACCTCACCGGTATCGGCATCGATCACTACGCAGAGGTCAACCTACTCGGGTTCGCACTGCTCACCGATGCAGTCGGCGGCGTTCCGGTATGCCTGCTCGCGCCGGTGCACGACAGATTCTCCGGCGCAAACTTCCCTGCCGGCCCGCAGCTGATCTCTGGACCGGACGCGTTGGCGTTCGTCCGGCAGCGGCACGGATTGCCTCGCGGTGACCTCGACCGGATCGTGCGCCAGCAGGCCTACCTGGCCTCGCTGGCGAACAAGATCCTCACCGCGGGAACGCTGGCAAATCCGAGCCGGGTCCACCAGCTGATCAACGCAGCCCAACAGTCATTGGTTCTTGACGAGGGCTTCGACGTGCTGGACTTCGCCGCCCGGATGCAGGGCCTCACCGCCGGAAACGTGGTGTTCCAAACCGTTCCGGTGCTCGGCGACGGTGATAGCGAATCCGATGGCTCTGTACTCAAGGTCGATCCGGAGGCCGTGCGTGCTTTCGTCGCGCAGGCCGTCGACCCCACCTCCGTCAACCCCAAGCCCGCCGGGCCGCCGGCGAGAACCACCATCACGGTCGAGGTGTTCAATGCCTCCGCGGTCACCGGTCTGGCCAAGTCAATCGCTGAGCAGCTCACCGGGCAAGGGTTCATCCAGGGCGCAGTCGGCAACAGCCCCATCCGGACCACCAGCGTCGTGCGGTACCCGACCGGCGGCGAGGAAGCCGGCCACCTGGTGGCCGACTCGCTGGGCGGCCTGCCAGTCGAGGAGGACGCCAACCTGAGCGCCAGCACGGTCCAGGTCTATCTCGGCAAGAACTATTCAGGACCGGTTAGGCCACGGATCGGGGGGGCGTCGCTGCTCACGGTGGATACCTCGCGGGCTAGCGGTGCCGTGCGGACGATCCCGGACACCGCGCGGGGCGGCGGTGTGTCAACCTCAGCGCCCCCTCCCGACCCCACGCCCCCGCCGGCACCACCGATGGTGGGCGGCAAGGTGCCCTGCGTCTCCTGACCCACCACCGGCACTGACCAGAGCCCGTTTGGGCACGAAGTTAAGCTCGGAGTCGATGACCATCACTGATCAGGTACTCGGTCCGCTGCTGCGCGCGGACCCGGCCAGACCGCGCATCACCCACTACGACGACGCCGCCGGTAGCAGGATCGAACTATCCGGCGCCACGCTGGCCAACTGGTCGGCCAAGACCGCGAACTGGTTGCGCGACGAGCTGGACATCCAGCCTGGCGACACTGTCGCGGTATTGCTGCCACCGCACTGGCAGACCGCCGGAGTGCTGTTGGGCGCCTGGTGGTGCGGCGCGACGGTCACCACCTCGGCTGCAGGCGCAGCCGTCGCGCTCTGCGGAGTCGATCGGGTCGCCGACGCCACGGGCGCCGATGAGCTGGCCGCGGTCGGGCTTGATGCACTAGGGATGGGTATTGCGGTATTGCCGCCAGGCGTTCGGGACTTCGCCACCGAGGTTCGGGCGCATGGCGACACCTTCCTGCCCGGCGGAGCGGGGCCGGACACCGGGCCCGCTCTCGCCGTGGCCCGTGCCCGGGCCACGGCACTTGGCCTGGCCCCCGGCGACCGTCTGCTGTGCACAACCGACTGGGACTCAACGATCCCGGGCGAGGTACTGGTCGCGGTGCTCGCCGCAGATGCCTCGCTGGTGCAATGCGCCGGCGTCGATCTCGCTGCGCTTCCGCACCGCTGCACGACCGAGCGGGTGACGGTGACCCTCGGCGTTGAGGTCCCGTCGATGCGCCAAGCCGGCTGATCTGCGGTCGGGCACCGACAATTCTTCGCCACCACCCTCGTTTGTCACCGATATGACAGGTATGCGCGATACCCTGTCCCGGAGGGGTAATCGGGCAGATTCGGTGGGGAACCATGCGGCGCGTGTTGATGTTGCTTGTCTTGGCGGTGTTGCTTACAGCGTGCTCAGGGGGACCGACCGGCTCATCCGGCGCGAGTGCTCCCCCGCGCCCGCAGGCGCAGGTCAGCATCCTGCCGGGTGATAAGGCCGCGAACATCAGTCCGACTCTGCCCGTCTCGGTGCGGGTCAGCGGGGGCGTCCTGCAGCAGGTGACGCTGACCAACCCGGACGGTAGGCCCGTCGCCGGCGCGCTGAGCTCGGACCGGAGCAGCTGGACTAGTACGGAGCCACTGGGCTACGGGAGGACGTACACCTGGAGCGGCACCGCGGCCGGCCCGGATCGCCTGCCAGTGCCCGTCACCGGCTCGTTCACCACCGTCAAGCCGCAGCAGCAACTGCACGCAACCCTGAACATCGGCGACGAGGACACCGTCGGCATTGCCGCTCCGATCATCCTGCAATTCGATGATCACGTGTCCGACAAGGCGGCCGTCGAGCGCGCCCTGCAAGTACAGGCTTCGGTGCCCACCGAAGGATCGTGGGCCTGGCTTCCCGATGACAATGGCGGCTCCCGAGCGCACTACCGGCCCAAGGACTACTGGCAGTCCGGCACCAAGGTCAGCGTCACCGCCAAGCTCTATGGTGTGGCCTTCGGCGATGGCTCCTACGGCAGGGCGGACATCGGCACGCAGTTCACCATCGGTCGCGCCCAGATCGTCAAGGCTGACGTCAATAGCCATCGCATGGTCGTCATTCGGGATGGACAGGAAGTGATGAACTTCCCAGCCAGTTACGGGCTGAGCTCCGACCCGAACCGCAATACCACCAGTGGGATTCACGTAGTGATGAACAAGGCTCAGACCGTACTGATGTCCAATCGGGCCTACGGATACGTCAATATACCGGAGCACTGGGCGGTACGGATTTCCAATAATGGGGAGTTCATCCACGCCAATCCGGAGACCACTGGTGTGCAAGGCTCCTCCAACGTCACCCACGGCTGCGTAAATCTATCGACCGCGCACGCTCAGGCATACTACGGAACTGCAATCTTTGGAGACCCGGTCGAGGTCACCAACAGCCCAACACCGCTGACCGGGGCCGACGGCGACATCTACGACTGGACCGTGTCATGGGACAGCTGGCTCGCGATGTCGGCTCTCCACTCCTGACGTCGTGAGCGCCGAACGCAGGCGGTGACGAGCACGTTGGCCCCCCGGTCAGCACTGCCACCAGCGCGCTGCCGACCGCTCTAGGCTGACCACCCTCACCGACCGGTCAGCCTGGACGAGGCGCGCAGTTGCTCCCATGACCTGGCCCGGGCGCGGTGCGCCACCCGGCTGCTGCTGCGATCTCTATCAATTGCCGAACGCAAACAAGGCAAACCGTGCAAACAAACTAAGGATCGAATTCGCTCCGTGCACGCTCCATAACTTTGCGCTTCAGGAGCGAAGAGCGTAACGCACCCTTGAGTCGACACGATGAACACCATGCGGATGAAACTACGAGGGGATCATGAGGACACGAATGCACCGAGAACCCCTCGAAATTGTCAAGGCGAGGCTGGTGACAATCCGTGCCCGCAACATCACTCATCACTCACCCGAGGGTCGTCCGTTACCGCCTTACGCTGCTTCAGCGAGTGACGAGCATGAAATCGACTGACCGAAACGGAGACTGAGATGGGCAACTACATAGTTAATGGCGAGGTCGTCGACGTGCGTGAGGACAGGCCAACCGCCGCTGATCTCAAGCGCCACAGCAAGAGCGTGCTGTCAGATTGGGTAATGGCAAGCATGCCCAACGGTCAAATTGTCAAGCTCGAAGACCACAAGCCGCTACCCGCTCAAGCAGTCGACTACTCGGTAGTGACGCCGTTCACCTACGGGTGAGCGGATCGGTCTGGAAATGTCGTCGATGACCAACGACCTCGAAACCCGGCGCCGGCTCAGCCGGCTCAAGACCGAGGCATTGATACTTTCGCAACAGGTCGGTGACGTCCGCTTCGACACGCAGAGCGGCACATGGTTCTATGTCGAGCGCTTTGCGATATCTCCGGGCTGGAACAAGACCCATATCGAGCTGCTGATCGATATTCCGCACGGCACTCCCGGCTACCCCTCGGTGCCGCCGGAGTGGTTCTGGACGGACCACGATCTCCGCACCAGCGAAGGTCGGCCGATCAACCATTTCTTCACGCGAGGACCGGGCAGTGATAGACAACACCTTGATCACGGATGGGGCCACTTCTGCGTACACCTCATCGGTTGGCGACCGGCGGGCGGGGCAGATTTAATGCGCGGCCACAGTTTGGCAACCTACCTGAACCTGATCGCGGCGATCTTTCGCGATCGGCGCACCCTGAGTGGAGCATGATTATGACGCTTGAGGTGCACGATATCGTGCTGAGTTCGAGTCTCTGGTCAAGACTGCGCGGCCATCTTCTGCCTGCCAGCGATGACCTCGGACAATGGGCAGGCAATGAGCAGATGGCGTTCGTCCTCGCCGCTCCCAATGTTTCTGCGAGCAGGATACGCTTAGTGGGTCACGAGCTGCTTCTCGCACAGCCGAAGGATTTGGATCACCAGTCTCCCTCGGCGATCAGCCCAGACGGTCAGTTCGTCGCGGACGCGTTGAGTAGGTGCCGGAGAGAAGGCTGGAGCCTCATCGAGGTCCACTCCCACCCCTTCGACTCGGGGTTTCTGACAACGTTCAGTGGCATTGACTGGTCCAACGACCGGATGAAGATGCCCCGCCTCGCATCAATGTTACCCGAACCGTTTTATCACGCCACCATAGTCGTGGGACAGAAGAGCCTCGACGCTCATTACTATCAGCGGACGACCGGAGCGATTCTGCCGGTACGGCAGGTGACCATCGTTGGTGGCGACTCCGAAGATTCACCAGTCTTGCGCCACCTCCCCGCATCAAGTACGACTCCTGGCTCCGCGCGCCCGCGGGACACCCGACACAGCCGTCAACTCCCTTTACTCGGCGAGTCCACACAAGAGGCCTTCTCAAAAGCGCGCGTCGCTGTGGTCGGACTTGGCGGTCTTGGCTCATTCGTTGCCTTAGAACTTGCCTACCTCGGCGTCGGCCACCTGACCCTGATCGATCCTGACCGCGTCGAACTCACCAACCTCAACCGTCTCATCGGCGCCGGACCCGAGGACGTGGGACGCTATAAGGCCGAGGTGTTTCGGGAATTTATCGAGCGGGTGGCACCCAACGTCGGGGTGAGCGCCGTAACAGCGCCGATCCTTGACAGCCGAGCTCTCGACGGGGCGAAGTCAGCAGACTTGTTACTAGGCTGCGTCGATGGGCACGGTGCCCGCCTGTCGTTGAATCACCTGTCCATTCGCTACCTCATCCCGTTGATCGATGCCGGCACCGGTGCCAGACTCGGCGATGAGCGCCTCACCACAAAACTTGGCGGTCAAGTCCAGGTCGTTGCACCAGGAGTGGGCTGCCTCGAGTGTCGTGGCTTCATTCATGCGCAACGAGCGGCCTACGACTTAGCGTCGCCAGCGGTACAAGAATACGAGCGCGCCCACGGCTATGGCACCGAGGAGACCATGCCGTCGGTGATATTCTTGAACGGTGTAGTAGCATCGATGCAGGTCGCAGTCGCCGTTGGAGTGCTCTCCTCCGGGTCAGGACACGACTACGCCACACCGAAACTGGTCATTTACGATGCGCAAGTTCAGCGGACATTTTCCGCGACTGTCAGCTACTCACCCGAGTGCGCGACCTGCGGTACTGACGGAGTCGCAGGAGTTGCCGATCTAGGACCATTGCAGGCCGCGCCGACGGCGGGACCTGCTTTCGCACCAGCATCACTGGCGTTAGCCCGGAGCTGAACCATGCCGGATCCTATTCCGCGAAATAGAAGCGCTCATGGCCGTCGGCTCCGCCGGCTTGCCAGGCAAAGGGGTTGGCGAGGCGCGTTTCAGCGAACTCGCGACAACGCCCAAGAGGCCGAGCCGGCCATACCGCAGCAATGTCGACCTGCGGGGCCGGCGCTCTACATGGACCAACCACTTCGCCGTACCCGCGACGATGCGCAGCCGACTCCACCATTCCCACTCCCCCAGCCGGACCAACCACCCCGACTAACCCACGACAACACCGAACAGATC
>CAXUFG010000027.1:0-31746 GCA_964250265.1 uncultured Pseudonocardiaceae bacterium
CAACACCCCACCCGCCGCCAACACCGTCGTCGGACCAACCGGCATCGCCGCCAACGGCAACACCGTGTGGTTCACCGAACACACCGGAACCGGGGTCGGACGACTACGAGTACCGGTAGCAGACCGCCTCGCCAAATGACCCCCAACACGAGCAACTTCACCGACGCCAACAACATCGGATGCATATGCATCAAGCTCAACCCCCCGCGGCATCCCCTTGCTGGGCGATTTGCTCGGGAGCTGCGAGTGAAACGTCAGGTCGCCTAAGGAGACCGATGACGCCGACCCCCCCCCGGGCCCAGAGCCAACACAAACCGTAAACCGCCCCGCCCCCCCCCCCGGCCCCGCCCCCGCTTCCACCCCCCCCCGGCTCACCGGCTCGGCCAACCCTCCGAGTCCAATCACTCGTCCATGCACCGGTAGCTGGCGCAGCGGCCGAGGCGCCGATCGTGTCGTTGGGCGAGTTCGGGGTCGATATCGACGCTGCGCCTTGGCTACGGCACGAGCTGTTCACCCGAATGAAACAGCGTCACGCGTTAATGGCCCCCGGGCGTACGTGCACAGGAGTTCAGACATCCGTGCAGATGACTTCGAACATCGACAAAAGCCTCGACCGGCAACTCGACGCACTGGTCACCGCCGGCATCCCGGACGCACGGACCTACACCGACAAAAAGACCGGCACCACCGTCGACCGGCCAGGCCTGAGCGCCCTGCTCGCCTACGACGGCGACGGCGACACCATCGTCGTGCACACCCTCGACAGGCTCGGCCGCAACCTGCGCGAAGTCCTCAACCTCGTCCACGACCTCGCCGGGAAAGGCATCGGCGTCCGCTCACTGGCCGACCCGCTGCCGATCAACACCGCCGACGAGGGCATGGGCCGCATCGCCTTCCTGCTGCTCGCCCTGTTCGCCGAGATGGAACGCACCTACACCGCCGAACGCGCTGCCCACGCCCGCGCCGTCGCCCAAGCCGCCGGTCGCCGCGTGGGCCGCCCGGTCGCCCACCCCGCCGACAAGATCGAGTACGCGCGGTTGCTCCAAGGCCAGGGGGCCAGCCTCGGCCAGATCGCGACCAAAACCGGTATCCCGAAGACATCCTGCACCGCTACCTCTCCCACTGACCCTGCCCCCAGGCGCAACTGCCTGTATCTCGCTACGCGCGGTGGTCTCACGAAACATCTTTCTGCGACCACTGGGGGCTTGCTGAGTGTCGGCTTTGGTCCCTTGTGGGGTGTGTAGCCATCCCTTGGTCGGCTGCTGGCCTTGTCTTGTTCACCGTTGCGATGCAACGTCCTCCCGGTGAACTTCAGCTGTGCGGGAAATGCGCCCCCATGGACCCCTCATCTGCGGTCCGCCCGGGCGCTCCTGGTCGATCCTGCACCAGCGCAGCTCTTGGGTGCGGAGGGGGATGACGCCGATCGAACGGTGACCGCGCGTGTCGGTTCACCGACTCGGTCACCTCTCTGTGTGCAAGACGTGAGTGACGGCGTGGTTGGCATGCCACTGGTTCGCCGATCACTGACGTGTATGCCCGGACATCCGGTCCGGGCATTCCCTGCGCTGTAAAGGATAGCTGTCAATGCGAAAAAGGAACGTCTTGCTGTCACTGGATCGGGGTGAGGGGGAGAATAATAAAAGGTTTCCGTCACGGTTCTCCTCCTGGAGAGGTCGTTTTGCTGCTGGCCGATGGCCTCGCCGGAGCAGTGCTGCGCTGATCGTGGCCGGCGTGGTTACCTTGCTGTCGGTCGCGTCTGCTGCGGCGATCCCCGCGGGCTACACCCCGACCGCGGCGCCGGCGCCGTCCCTGTCGCCGATCACGAGTTTCCCCATGCCCGCAAGCTCGACGACCAACCCGTTTGGCACCTCCCCGTTCCCGTTTGACATGACGACCGGTCCGGACGGCAACTTGTGGTTTACCAATCAGCAGGCCAACAACGTCGGACGGATGAATCCCCGCGATCCCAGCGACGTCACCTTCTTCCCCATCCCGACACCCAACTCCAAACCGTTGAAGATCCGTCGTGGTTCAGGCGGGGACTTGTGGTTCAGCGAGGTGACCGGCAACAAGATCGCCCGGATCACCACCGCCGGAGCCATCACGGAGTTCCCCGTCCCGACGCCGAACAGCCAACCGAGAGACATCGCCGTCGGCCCTGATGGCGCGGTGTGGTTCACCGAAGTGGGCAACCTCACCACCCCGCAAACACCCAACGGCAAGGTCGGCCGGATGCTCCCGTACGCCCCCTATACGATCACGGAGTTCCCGGTCCCGTCGGTCCCCGCCGCAGCGGCCATCGCCGCGGACATGACCCTGGGCCCCGACGGCAACTTCTGGTTCGACATTGATTTCGGCACCAATCCCGCCGCCGGTCCCGGCCAGATCGGTCGCATCCTCTCTCACGCCCCCTACACCATCACCGAGTTCCCCCTCCCGTCCGGAAGTACCGGGGCGACGGACATCACCCGCGGCCCGGACGGCAACCTGTGGTTCACCGACACTGGTGGAAAGGCCATCGGACGGCTGTCTCCGATTGGCTCCGATGCCGCGATTCGGGCGAGCATGACTGAGTTCCCGGTGAGCCCGGCGACGCAGCTGCTCAACATCACGGCGGGACCAGACGGCAACATGTGGTTCACCGACACCTATGGCAACGCCCTCGGTCGAATCCTGACCAAGGCACCCAACACGGTCACCGTGTTCCCCGGCCCCACCGGTGTGCACACCGCGAGTCTTGGTCCAATCTTTATTAATGGTGTGGCAGGAATCACCGCGGGGTCAGACGGCAACCTCTGGGTCACCGAGGAGTTCGCTGGCAAGATCGGACGCTTCGATATGCGCCGCGGGGACTTCGATCCCGCAGGCCTGCCAGACTTGTCCGGCCTCACGCAACTGGCCTTCGGCGGCCCCTTCGTGCGGGAACGCCCGATCCAGACGCCGGCCACCGACCCGGCCATGGTCGTGACTGACGGGCAAGGCAATGAATGGTTCACCGAGTCGACCGCCAACAAGATCGCCCGGATCGACCATCGCACACACGCCCTGACCGAGTTCCCGATCCCTACCCCCGCGACCAATCCGTTCGGTCTGAGTCTGGGGCACGACGGGAACATCTGGTTCGCTGAACAGGGCCAACTCAATTCTCCCGGCGGTGCCCCTACCGGCAACATCGGGCGGATCCTGACTACCGCCCCCTACACGATCACCGAGTTCCCCCTCGGGGCGGGATCGGGCGCCAACGGCTACATCACCTCCGGCGTGGATGGCAATCTATGGTTCGGGGAGGTTCAGCTCACCGGCACCACGTTCTCCTACACCATCGACCGGATGAGCCCGACCGCCCCCAACACCGTGACCAAGTTCCACACCAAGACACGAGGAGCGATCCCGCTGGGGTTCACTTCGGGTACTGACGGCGGGATCTGGTACCCGGTCCGCCTGCCGGCATCGGGCCTCAGCGCCATCGCCAGAATCGACCCCAACGCCCCCGACCCCCAGCAATCCATCCTCGAATTCCTGCTGCCTCCCTCCAGCGAGGTCGCTGCTGACATCACCCCGGGCCCCAACGGGACGATCTGGTGGACCCAATCCTCGGGTACCACCAGCAGCATCGGACGGATCCTCACCGCCGCTGCGCACACGATCACCCAGTTCCCGGTCCCGCCCACCGATGTGACCGGCTCGTCGGATGCCACCGGGATCAGCCAGGGACCCGACGGCAACATGTGGTTCACCGACAAGGACCCCAGCAAGATCGGCCGAATCCTCACCGGTGGGGCCAACACCATCACCGAATACCGCACCCCCACCCGGTTTAGCGGTCCCCGCGGCATCACCACCGGGCCCGACGGATCCCTGTTGTTCACCGAACTCGGCGCCAACAAGATCGGATGCATCAAGCTCAACCCGCGCGGCATCCCCTTGCTGGGCGATTTGCTCGGGAGCTGCGAGTGAAACGTCAGCTCGCCTAAGCAGCCGGTAACGCCGACCGAGCCGGTGACCAGGAGCATCCGCTCTCGGTCACCGGCTCGGCCAACCCTCCGAGTCCAATCACTCGTCACCACCGGTAGCTGACGCAGCGGACGAGGCCCGTGTCGTTGGACAAATATTCGGGGTCGATATCGACGCTGCGCCTCCGCTACTGCACGAGCTGCCCACCCCGAATGAACAGCGTCACGCGCTAATGGCCTCGTCCGTACGTGCACAGGAGTTCAGACATCTGTGCACATGACTTCGAACATCGACAGCCGGGCGGTCGTCCACCTGCGGCGATCATGTTTCATGAGTTGTTGCAAACAACTGGACATCTGAAACACCCTCATGAAACAGTCCGGCGTCGTGAGCGACGACTTCAAGCGTGTGGAATCGCACGACTGCCCGATGTCCACCTGCGCCGCCCCGGCGGGCTCCCCGTGCCGGACCGGGAAGGGCAGGGTGGCGATCCTGTACCACACCGCCCGCTTCCGCCTCGTGCCCCAACTCGCCAAGGCCCTGAGCGTGCCGACTCCCGCCGTACGCAAGCCGGGCTCGGCGTGGACCGAACTACCCCGGCCCGTGCGCGCCGGCGCCGAACCGGTCGGACACGTCCGCCTCGGCTACGCCCGCGCCTCGACCGCCCGGCAGTCCCTGGACGCACAGCTTGACTCGCTCGGCGAGGCCGGGGTCACCCGGGTCTTCTCGGAGAAGATCTCCACCCGCGCCACCAAGCGCCCCGAGCTGGAGGCCGCCGTGAAGCTCGCCGGGGAGATCCGCTCCTCCGGTGTCGCCGTCACCCTCGTCGTGCACGAGCACAAGCGGCTCGGCCGCGGCATCGAACTCGCCATGCTCGCCGAGGAGCTGAAGGCGAGCGACGTCGGCCTGGAGTTCCTCACCGGAGAACTGAAGGGCTCACACGACCCGTCGGGCATCGTGTTCACCGTGCTCGCGGCCATGTCCGGCATGGAGCGCGAGTACATCCGCGACCGCACCCTCGAAGGCCACGAGTCCGCGCGGAAGCGTGGCAAGACCATCGGCGGCGCCGGGGTCACCGACGACGACATGCTGTCCATGGCGCTGCACCTGCGCGACCAGGAGATGAGCCTGCGCGACATCGCCAAGCGCCTCGTCATCACCACCGGCGCGAAGAAGGGGCAGCACCCCTCGCCCGCCACCGTCATGAGGATGCTGCGCGAGCACGACGAGCAGACGACCTAAACGCTCAAGATCATGTCGTTGCCCCTTTGACGCGTATCTCGGTCACACCCCATCAAGGCGTTCCCGTACTGCGAAACGAACTCCTCGGTCACCTTGTCGAACGCGGGTGCCGGTCGATCGCGCTGGAGACCGATGTCTTTGCCGCGTCCGTTGTAGACGACTACGTGGGCGGTGCAACGGCGGAGGTCGACGAGGCCGACAAGGTGCTCGCGACCGGGTTCAGCCACGGGTTCGGCGCCGTGCCGGGCAACCGTGAACTCGTCGAATGGCTCCGCGCGCACAACGCCGACCGCGCGCCGCAGGATCGGGTTCGCTTCCACGGCTTCGACGCGTCGGTGGAGTTCTCCCGCCCCGCCGACCCGACCGGCTACGCCCACGCCGCCGCGCACGCGCGCACCGCCCAGGGCCTGCTGCGCTATCACGCGGCCATGGCCAGCCCCGCGCCCGATCGCATCGCGACCTTGCTCAGCCTGCGCGCCGAAATGATGGCCGAGAACCTGCTCGCGATCGTTGCCAGGAGCAGCGACGCGGGCCAAGCCTGGTGTTCGCGCACGACGCGCACCTCCAGCGTGTGCAGTCCCACATGCCGGTCGGCGAGGACGAGGTGAGCTGGGGGAGCGCTGGAGCGCTCGTCGGGCTCACCCTCGGCGAGCGCTATGTGTTCCTGGCAACCGACGCCAACCCTGACAGCGATCCGGGCACCCTCCAAGGGGTGTTGGCCGAGGCGACCACCCGCCGCGCCCTGTTCCCGACACAGGCCCTGCGCGCCGCGCTTCCCCCGTCGATCGGCACGGGTGAACCGATCGTGCCCGGCCACCTCCCGCTGAACCCGGCAGAGTTGGACGGCGCCGACGCAGTCATCTTTGTCGCCGACACCGACGGAAAACGGCATCAGTACTGGTAGGGCACATTCTGACCACCGGGCGTGGTCGTAGCTGGGTGCGTAGCGCCCCCGGGCTGCCTGCTTCCGCGGCGCTGCGGATCTGCCGCGACTCCCCTGCGCGCCACGCTGGCACCTCCGGCTCGCCACCCGCTCAGGGCAGACGCTGGCGGGACTGCGCGCTGAAGCTGTGGCGGGTCACTGGTGCTGGCCCGGCTGATAGCTGCCCGGTACTGAGCGGGCCGAGATGGCCAATCGGTTCCAGGTGTTGATGACGGCGGCGGCCCACATGATCTGGCCTACCTCCTTCTCATCGAACACGCCGCGAGCGTCCTCGTACACCGCATCCGGGACGTGCCCCTCGGTGATCAGCGTGATCGCCTCGGTCAGCGCGAGGGCGGCACGCTCCCGTTCGGTGTAGAACGGAGTCTCCCGCCAGGCGTTCAGGGCATACAGCCGCTGCTCGGTCTCGCCTACCGCGCGGGCGTCCTTACTGTGCATGTCGAGGCAGTGCGCGCAGCCGTTGATCTGTGAGGCCCGCATCTTGATCAGCCCGAGAAGCTGCCGGTCCAGGCCGCAGCTCTCCACGGCGGAGTTGAGCGCGGCCATCCGACGGTACAGGTCGGGATTGAGCTCGGCGTGTGAGAAGCGTGGTTCCATACGGCGACGGTAACCCTGCTCGCAATGCGTGAGAGCTCGCACTCACACAGGTCCAAGCGCAGATCTGGCCGCGCCGATGACATCGTCCACGTCGCGAAGATGATGCCGACCCTCATGCACGGTGTGCCGGCCGAGCCACGCCACCGTACGCGGCGCTGGAGTCGGGTAGCCATAGATGCAACGCCGTTGCCACTGCGTGTCGTCGAGCCTCGCGAAAGCTCTAGCTATGAGGCTCGCGGCTAGGTCGACTTCGCGGCCTACCTCCTCGAAGCCATCGTCGCTGTACCGGGCCAGGACGACGCGCTCATCGCGGTGGATGGACCAGAAGCGGGGGGTGTCCTCGACCAACGCAAGGTAGAGGCGCTCCCGTTGAGCGAGCAGCACGTCACGGAAGTGGCAGCTGTACTCCAGCGCGGACCAGATCTGCGGCGCCGGTCGCCTCCGTAGCAGGCGCCCCTCCTCGGCGTCGTGCACACCGACCTCAAGCCGTGACCGGTAGGCGGTTCCCAGCGAGTGAAGCTCGTCAGGTAGTTCGCTAATCCCGAATTCCTCGTAGCTGAAGCCGCACTGCTCGCATCGGTCCACGCCTCCATTCTGGCTGAGAGTAACGATCGGTGGTGACGAGCAGCGCGAGTAAATAACCGCCGGCCGCGACAGCGAGTACGGCGAAGCTTGGCGGCAGCGCAGGTATGAGGTAGCTGAGCGCGAGGCCAACCCACAGCTCGGCCACCGCGAGCCCGGCCGAGAGGAACAGCCCCGGGTACGGCCGGGTGGTGAGCCGTTGGGCCGTCCCAGCCGGGGCGGCGAGCAGCCCGACCAGCAGCAGCGCGCCGACGGCCTGGCTCGCCTCAGCGGCAGCCGCGCCGACCAGGGCGAGGAAGCCGTAGCCGAGCAGGCGGACCGGGATTCCCCGGGCGGCCGCAACAGAGCCGTCGATGCTGGCGAACAACAACGGCCGTGCGATGGAGACCATGGCTGCGACGATGACCGCAGCGACGATCGCTGCGGTGACCGCCTGGGAGAGGCTGAGGCCGAAGATCGAGCCGAACAGGACCTCGACGCTGGCTCTGCCGTTGCTAGCGCTGTTGTGGGTGGTGTAAAGGCTCAGGAAGAACACCCCAAGACCGAGAATCCAGGCGAACACGCTGCCGATCACGACATCATCGGCACGGCCGCGCTCACCAAGCGCACCGAGCACCAAGGCCACCCCGATGGTCGCCACGAAGAGTCCGAACCGCTGGTCCATGCCCAGCGCCAACGCCGCGAGGGCGCCGGTGAACGCCACATGGCTCAAGGCGTCACCGGTGAAGACCTGGGCTCGAAGCACGACGAAGTAGCCGACCAGTCCTGCCGCCGTGGCGATCGCGGTGCCGGCGAGTAGCGCGTGAAGCAGGAATGGCGGCCACATCATGGGGCGATCCCGGTGGTCAGGTTCGTGGTGGTTCCGGACCCTCGAGGCCGCGCGTGGCGGACCATCTGGCTGCCCACATAGCCGGCGAAGGCGAAACTGGTGACGTAGAACCCGACCGGATAGGGGGTGTAGTAGGCCGCGCTCAGGCCCAACCACGTGACCATCAAACCAATCATGATGGTCAGCGCTAGCGCGCGGAACGGTCCCGCGGTCAACACCTGCGCGGTCGCTGCAGGCATGACCAGCAGCGCGAACACCAGCAAGGTGCCGGTGATCTGGCTGGCCTCAGCGGTCGCGGCACCGAGGAGCATCAGAAATGTTATGGACAGGGCGCGCACCGGGACGTTGCGGGCCAGCGCCACATCGGGATCGACCGAAGCGAAGGTCAGTGGGCGACCGACCACCCCCAGGATGGCGAGGGACACTGCGGCGACGGCGCCCAGAACGGCTACCTGCTCACTGCTGATGCCAAGGAAGCTGCCGAACAGCAGCGCATTGATGCTGTTGAGGGAACCCCTGTAGAGGGCGACGAACAGAAACCCGCAGGCCAGCGCGAACGCCTGCACAGTGCCGGTGACCGCAGACTCCTCGGAATGACCGCCCCGCCCGGTGCGCGGCAGCGCCGCGATCACCAGGGCCCCGGCCAGGCAGAAAGCGAAGTAGCCGTAGCTGGCTGCCACACCGATCAGGACCGCTCCCGCCGCGCCCGGGAAACCGATCAGCGACAAGGTGTGGCCAGCGAAACTCTGCCGTCGCAACACCATGAAGTGCCCCATCACCCCGGCCAGCACGGCGACGATCGTGCCGGCGCGGAAAGCGTTGACCATGAACGGGAACGACCACATCTGCTGCAGATCAGTGATCGGGTTCCAGCTCGGGCCAGCGGCGAGAATCACCGTCCCCCTCCGGTGTGCACACCGGACGCGTCGGGTTGGCCGATGACGACCAGCCGCCCGTCAGAAGCAGTGAGCACCTCGATCGAGGTGCCGAAAAGCTGGGTCAGTGCCGCACCTGTGATCACCCGATGGGGTGGGCCGATCATCGAGCCGCCGGGCGCAAGGTAGACGACGGTGTCGAGATGGGACAACACCGGGTTGACGTCGTGCGCGACCATCATCACGGCGACCCCTTGGGCACGGCTGATGTGGGCGATCAACGCGGCGACCGCGGCCTGATTCGGTAGATCCAGGCTGTCCAGGGGCTCGTCGAGCAGCAGCAGCTCTGGGGCCGAGGCCAGCGCCTGGGCGATCAACAGCCGCTGCTGCTCCCCGCCGGAGAGCTCGCCGATCGGGCGGTCGGCGTACGCGCCGGCATCAACCAGGTTGATAACCTCGTCGACCCGCGCGGCCACCGCTCGCCGGGCCGTGCCCCCGGGACACCAGTGCGGCAGCGGGAAGCCCCATCGATGCCCGTCTACCCCCAGGCGCACGATGTCACGGCCCCGGATGCGCAGGGAGGGGTCGAAATTGCGACGTTGGGGCAGGTAACCGATCCGCTCGTTGGCTCGTCCGGCGGGCTGGCCCAGCACCCGAAGCTCACCCTCGGCCAGCGGCAGCGTGCCTAGAACGGTCTGGATCAAGGTGGATTTGCCGACCCCGTTGGGGCCCAACACCGCGACGAACTCCCCGGGTGCAACCGTCAGGTCCACTCCGCTCCACAGCCGCCGGCCGGCGCGCTGGGCCGCGGCATTACGCAGCCTGATCACCGTTCCGACCGGCTCCTGCTCCAGCCGTGGCGGTGGGATGCCGGCGGTGTCTCGGAGGTGGTCGCCCACGGAATTGAGCGAGCGGGCGTTCATGGAGTGGTGGCCTTGGACAGTGCTTGCTGGATTCCTACCAGCTGATCAGTCTGCCAGTCCTGGAAGCTGGTCCTGGCTCCGACGAGTGTCTCGGTCACGGTAGCCACCGGAATGCCTTGGGACTTCGCCTCGCTCACCAGAGCCGCCACGTCCGGGGTCGAGTTCTGGCTGTTGAACACGAAGATCTTGATCTGCTTGGTCTTGATCTGCTGGTCCACCGTGGCCTTGTCGGCCGCGGTCGGATCGGTGCCTTCGCTGACCGCGTCCAGAAACGATTCCGGCGTCGCCATCTTCAGGCCGAGACCTTCGGCCAGCAAGGTCACGATGGATTCCGACGCACCGATCGGCGTGCCGCCGTACTTTTCCTTGATGTCGGCAACGAGCTGGTTGTATCGCGCCAGCCGTTGAGTCTCGTAGGTCTGCATCTGTTGATCGAAATAAGCGGCATTGGCTGGGTCGATCCGCTTGAAGTCGGCAGTGATCTGGTCGATCACCCGGTGCACGTCATCCGGGGAGTACCAGCGGTGCGGGTTGCCGCCCTCCTTGACTCCCACCAACTCCCCCACTGTCAGCACCGACCGTCCTGGCGCCGGGTTCGCGTCGACCAGCTTGGCGGCCCAGGGGTCGTAGCCGACACCGTTCACGATCACATACTGCGCAGTTGCCAGGGCTCGCCCGTCGGCCGCGGTCGGCTCATAGTCGTGCGGGTCAGCGTCCGGGCTGGCGATAATGCTGTGCACTGTGACGTGGCCGCCGCCCAACTGTGCGGCGATGCTTCCCCAGAAGTTCTCCGCCGCCGCCACCGCGATCTTCGTGCGGCCGGCTGACCCGAACGGCTCACTAGCGCCCGGTGCCGCGGTCGAACAGCTCGAGAGCAAATTAGCGAGCACAGCGGCCGTCACCGCACTGATGAGCGGTAGCCGTCGGCCCATCATTCGAGCTCCGCTCACGTTGCGTCTCCTCATCGGACGACGTGTAACCCACAAGGCTCTGGCTGACACTCGAAAGCGTAAACGAAATCGATAATCATTCCAAGTGGAAGGAGACGTTCGGGACTGACCCCACCGTCGACGAACGCTTGCCTATGAGCTGTGGTGCGAGCGTGGCCCTTCGAAGACCGCCCTCGCGGCGCGGTCAGCGTTGCTGCTGATCCCATTCAGGGTTTGCGGCCCACCGCTCCGACGAGGGTGTGCTGCGCGGGGGCCAGCGGCCTGATCCGCGGGCCGTCGGGCCACCAGTCGGCGCACAGGACCAGACCGGGCTCGACGAGTTCCAAGCCGGACAACATGCCCTCGATCTCGGCGCGAGTGCGGAACACTCCGCCCAAAGGACTCTGCGCGAAGACCTGTTCCATCTTGCGGGCGAGCTCGCTCAACTCGGGGGGGGTCTCGGGATCGAAGAAATGGCAGATCGCCACATAGGAGCCCGACGGCAGGGCATCGATGTATTCGGCCATGATGTTCTGCGGGCTGCGCTCGCCATCGTAGTGACACAGCGTCCCGAGCTGGTACAGCGCGATCGGCTCAGAGAAATCAAGGTGCTTGCGGACGATCTCGTCGTTGAGGACCTGGCGTGGCTCAAGGAGGTCGGCTGGACTGAAGTGGGTCTGGTCATTCTCCACGAGCAGCGCCCGACCGTGTGAGATCACCACCGGGTCGTTGTCGATGTACACCACCCGAGCTTCCGGCTGGATTCGCTGGGCGACCTGATGGGTGTTCTCCGCCGTCGGCAGACCCGACCCGCAGTCGAGAAACTGGGTGATGCCCACCTCGCCAGCGAGAAAACGGGTCACCCGGATCAGAAAGTTCCGCTCGTCCCACGCATATTGGTGGATATCCGGTACTAGCTGAGCGAGTTGCCGGACGACCTCACGGTCGACCTCGTAATTGTCCTTACCGCCAAGTGCAGCGTCGTAAACCCGGGCGATGCTCGCCTTGGTCGTGTCGAGAGAAAATGGCGTCACATCATCCGACAGCGGAGCGTCGGTACCGGGCATCGAGGAACCTCACAGGCGTGCAGGACGAGTTGGACATGACTAGGGTAGGGACGGCGGCGCGACCAGTAAACCACAGCCACCCGCGTTGACCGTACGCCACAACGCGGTACTCTGAGTGGTTGGGTATTCATTTGGCGACAGCGCTTCGCGGCTGGGAAGGCACGCCGAACACGCCGGAGGTGCGTCGTGGCCATAGTCAATCCCGCTGATGCATCCCATGGTCAGGAAGCTGCCCAGGGTGGCAGCCCCACCGCCCGTCGCATCATCCTGGGTGCGCGCTTGCGCCGCCTGCGTGAGGCCGCCGAGATCTCGCGCGCAGAGGCCGGCTACGCCATACGTGGTTCCGAGTCGAAGATCAGCCGGCTCGAACTCGGGAGGGTCGGTTTCAAGCCGCGGGACGTAGTAGACCTGCTCACCATGTACGGGGTATTGGACGCGCAGGAGCGCGAGGCGTTCCTCGAGATGGTCAAGGCATCCAACGAGCCCGGCTGGTGGCATCGCTATACCGACCTGGTCGCGGACTGGTTCCAGGATTACCTCGGCCTGGAGGAGTCGACCTCCCGGATACATACCTGCGAGGTACAGTTCTTTCCGGGCCTGATGCAGACCGAGGAATACGCGAGAGCGATCGCGACCCGCGGTTGGTCCCTGTTGGCGAGTCAGAGCGCAGACCGTCAGGTCGCGGTGCGGATTCGGCGCCAGGCGCTACTCGCCCGGCCGGATGCACCCAAGCTGTGGGCGATCGTCGACGAGTCCGTCCTGCACCGGCCGATCGGCGGCAAGCGAGTGATGATGGCCCAGATTGAGCATATCCTTGAACTCATCAAGCGACCTAACATCGTCCTGCAGGTCGTGCCCTACCCACTTAGCGGGTACGCGGCCGAAGGTTCATTCACCATACTGCGCTTCGCAGAACCGGAATTACCGAATGTGGTGTACATCGAGCACCTCAGCGGCGCGCTCTACCTGGACAGACAATCGGATACCGAGCTTTACAGCACGGTCTTCCATCGGCTCACCGTCGATGCCCACACCCCGGACCACAGCCGGCAATTGCTCCTGAGAGCGCGCGCCGAAATCTGAGGGGCGCGCGCCCTCGGACAGCGGTGATCTACTTGAGGCGCGCGGCGGCGAGCACCAGAGCAAACCGGTCGTCGGGATCGGTCCACCACATCTGGTCGGCGAATCCGGCGTGCATCAGCTCGGCTCCGAGCCCTTCCCGACGGAACTTGGCCGAGACCTCGGTGCGCATCTCCTCGCCTTCACCGTAATGCACCGTCATGCCCACCCCCGGTAGGCGCACGGTCATCGCGCGGCGGGCCCGCAGCCGCATCTCGATCCACTCCTGCGTGGCATCCCATACCGCGATGTGATCGAAGGCAGCGACGTCGAAGTCAGCGCCGAGCTCACGGTTGAGGACGTGCAACACGTTGAGGTTGAACTCGGCAGTCACTCCGGCGGTGTCGTCATAGGCCGGCACCATGACCGCCGGGTCAGTGACCAACCCGGCTCCGAGCAGCAGCAGCTCACCGGGATCCAGCGCGGCGTGCAGGGCCGCGAGGAAGCCAGCCCGTTCGTGGGGCACCAGATTGCCGATCGTGCCGCCCAGGAACGCGACCAGTCGCCGCCCGCGTTCAGCGGTCGGCAGCAGCTCCAGGTGCTGGGTGAAGTCGCCGACCACACCATGCACCGCGAGCCCTGGGTACTCTTCCGCTACCGCCGCCATCGCAGCACGCAAGGCGGATTCCGACACGTCCAGTGGCACGAAGCGCCGCAGGGTGCTCTTCGCGGTCAGGGCGTCGAGCAGCAACCGCGTTTTCTCCGACGAGCCGGAACCGAGCTCGACGAGGGTATCGGCAGCCGCCAGTGCAGTGATCTCAGCCACCGTGCGCCGCAGCAGCTCCCGTTCGGTACGGGTGGGGTAATACTCCGGCAGCATGGTGATCTGCTCGAACAGCTCACTACCGCGGGCATCGTAGAACCACCTGGGCGGAAGCCACTTAGGATCAGCCGACAGACCGGCCCTCGCGTCGTGACGCAGCGCGTCGGCGGCATCGGCGTCGGACAGGTAGATCTCGAGTACAGGTGCGGTCATGGCTCCTCCGCCGTGGGTGTGGGAATCGGCGCGACGTCCACTCTGGACGGTGTCGCGGTGAGCAGGTGAGCGTCGGGAACGGTTTCCCAGCCGGCGAAGGAGTCGATGGGCTCGGAACAGACGAGCACTCCCCCGTCCGCGACCCGGACCGCCAGGGCGTGAAACACCGCCGTCGCGGCAAGCCTGGTGCCGTCAGTGACCAGGAGGTTCAACCGCGAGCCGGGTGCTGCGGCCAGCACTCTTGCCGTGACCGCACCCAGCGCGTAACCCAACGAATCGCCGGCCGCCAGCCGGTGCCGGACCAGCGCCCACAGCAACGCCGAGTCGGTGGGCGCATCGAGGGTGAGCAGATCAGTGACCGGCAGGCTGCTCGCCAGCGTTGCCAGGCTATCCGGCCAGCCAGTGACGATTCCGTTGTAGCTGAACAACCACCGGCCGGTGGCGAAGGGCGCACATGCGCTCTCCACCACCGGCATCCCCACCGTGGCCGAGCGCACCGCGGCGAGCACCGCACCGCTGGTCACCTGACCGGCCAGCGCGGCGAAGGATGTGTCGGTCCAGATCGGGACCGCCCGCCGGTACCGGATCGGGGTGGGTGTGCTGTCGGGGTACCAGCCTGCGCCGAAGCCGTCAGCGTTGACTGTGCCACCACCGCGCATGTCGGCTGGTGCGTAACTCTGCCGCAGCAACGAGTGCGGGGGCTCCAGCAGCAGCGTCGCGAGATCGCGCGGCGGCCCGAGGTAGGCCAGGTGTCGGCACACAGTCAGGCCAGGTCCCGCGGATCTGGATCCCGGGCGCAGCGGAATCCGGTGAAGATCTGCCGGCGCACCGGGTGGTCCCAATTGCGGAAGGTTCCCCGGCAGACCGTCGCGTCGGTGGCGAAGGAGCCGCCGCGCAACATCCGGTAGTCCCCGCCGAAGAACACCTCCGAATACTCCCGGTAGGGGAACGGCGCGAAGCCCGGGTAGCCGGAGAAGCCGGAGGATGTCCACTCCCACACATCACCGATGAGCTGATGCACGCCCAGCGGTGATGCGCCGGCCGGATAGCTTCCCGCAGGAGCGGGCTGCAGGTGACGCTGTCCCAGGTTGGCGTGCGCCGGGGTGGGGTCCTCATCACCCCAGGGGTAACGGCGCGAGCGCCCGGTGGCGGGGTCGAACCGGGCGGCTTTCTCCCACTCCACTTCGGTGGGCAGGCGCTTGCCCGCCCATGCCGCGTAGGCCTGCGCCTCGAAGAAACTGACGTGTGTGACGGGTTCATCGGGTGGGACCGGTTCGGTGACTCCGAATCGAGTACGCCACCACGACCCACCGTCGGCGGCCCAGAACTGTGGGGCAACCAGATTCGCCTCGCACCGGTGCGCCCAGCCTCGCGCACTCCACCACCGCGGGTCGTCGTAGCCGCCGCCGGTCAAGAATCGCTGGTAGGCGCGGTTGGTCACCGGGGTGGTGTCCAACCAGTACGCGCTGGTGTGAACACGGTGCGCGGGACGCTCGTTATCCAGCGCCCACGGCTCGGCAGAGGTGCCCATGGTGAACTCGCCGGCGGGTACCAGCACCTCGGTGGGCAGGTCTGTGGAACGTTGCGGCTCCGGGGCAGGGGCATGCAACGCAGCCGGACCGATCCGGAGCTGGTGGGTGGCCAGCATCGTTTCGTCATGCTGCTGCTCGTGCTGCACGATCATCCCGAACGCGTAGCCATGCTCCACCAGCCTGCGACCCTCCAGCGGGGCGCGTTCCAGCACGTCGAGCACCTTGCTTCGCACCTCGGCCAGATACCGCCGGGTCTGCGTTGGATCTAGCAGCGGCAGCGCGGGCCGGTTCGGTCGAGGATGCTTGAACGCGTCGTAGAGGTGGTCGATGTCGGACCGGACGGGATCGCGCCCGCCCACATCACGGACCAGCCAGAGCTCTTCCTGGTTGCCGATGTGGGCGAAGTCCCAGACCAACGGGGACATGATCGGAGAGTGCTGGCGGACCAGCTCGCCATCGTCGAGCGCACCGGTGAGGGCGGCGCTGCGGGCGCGGGTGCGCTCGAGGTGGGCGGCAACGTGGTCCCGAAGGGCGGCAGCGCTCAGCTCGATGATTGGCGTGCTCACAGCAGATGTCCTCCACGAAGTCCGACCGGTCGGATCCCGTTCCGCCCTGCGACGGCCCCTGCGGCGACGCCCTCGGCCGGCTCGCCAGCGACCTCGTCTGCTGGACAAAGACCGCGCCGAACTCTGTGCTCGGTGATCTCCTCCACGAGCAACTGCACCTCAGCCGGCCCGTTGAGCGCGGGCAGCGCATCGCACGCCAACTCGAATACCGCGGTCGCCGCACCAGCGAGGGTGTCGTCGTGTAAGCCACGTTCGGCTGCCTGCCACCACCGTCCGGCGGCGGGCGCGCAGGCATCCCGGGCGGCCGCGGTGATCTCGGGGTCGGCCAGCAGGGCAGCCAGTACGGCTACCGGTACCAGCCACTGCCCCACCGGCTGGGTGTCCAGGTAGCGGACCTCCAGGTAGCCCTGCGGCCGCACCGGCGGGAACAACGTGGTCAGGTGATAGTCCAGATCAGCAATGCTGGGGCGGCCGGGCAGTGCCCCGGACAGCCAGTCGGCGAAGGTGACTCCCCTGGGCACGTTCCATTTACCCCAGGGGCGGCGTTGGCACAGCAACGGCGTGTCCAGCGCCCGGCGGGCCCAGTCAGCGGCCGGGTCCCAGTCCGCAGTCGCGTCCGAGCGCACCGGACTCGGCCTGGTACGGGCCGGATCCAGGGCGAACCAGGCCTGCATCCGGGAGGACACCCATCCCGTGCGCTGGCCCCCCAGACAGGGCGAATTGGCGAACGCCGCCATGAGCACCGGTCCGAGGTCGTGCAGAGCTGCCCAGCGCAACGCCACGTCAGCGGGTGTGCCGGCGTCCAGGCACACCTGCACTGAGGCGGTGGAGCACATCATCGCCCGGCCCATCGGCCCGATCCGGTCGAAGGCGGTCTCCATCGCGGCGTAGCGGGGAATGTCGATCAACCGGCGGGACGGGCGATGAGGGTCAGAGCCCGAGCCGGTGAGGATCAAACCAGCGGGATCGAGCAGATCGGTCAGTGCGGCGGTATCGCCCTCCACGGTGGCGATGAGCTCGGTCAGCGAGGCGCAAGGCGGGCTGGAGATCTCGAGTTGGCCACCGGGTTCGACCGTGACGGTGGAGCCGTAGGGAAGAGGGGTCTGAGGACTGTCAGGGATCAGGGAATGCGGGACATGTACGCCGAGCGCTTCGGCGAGGTGTCGAGCCTGCAACGGGAGATGGGGATTCCCCGAGTGCTGCACCACCCACTCGAGCTCGGCGCCGAGCAGCCTCGGTGGCCCGTGCTTGAAACAGACTGACGCGACGTAGACCTCGGCTTCTTCGCGACAGCGCAGCACTGTCGGCGGTGCTGCTGGCGCTGACGCCCAAGGCTGCGTTGCCTCTGCCGTCACGATCCACCTCCTGGGGAATGGACAAGCCCCCGACACGCTACCCAGTTACTCCGACACCTGCAGCGTTACGCCAATTGTTCGTCCCACCATCGCTTCCGGTTCCCACCACGCCGGGGATTAGACGAGGGCGAACTGCGTGTGGTGCAGCTGCGCGTACCGGCCGCTGGCGGCGAGCAGCTCCTCATGGGTACCGCGCTCGACGATCAGGCCATCCTCGATCACCAGGATCTGGTCCGCTGCGCGGATGGTGGACAGCCGGTGCGCGATGACCAGCGCGGTTCGCCCGTGCAGAGCCTCGGCGAGCGCGGCCTGCACCGCTGCCTCGGACTCCGAGTCCAGATGCGCGGTGGCCTCGTCAAGAATCACCACCCGCGGCCGGGCCAGCAGGAGCCGGGCGATGGCCAGCCGCTGCCGCTCACCACCGGAGAGCCGGTAGCCACGGTCGCCCACCACGGTGTCCAGCCCGTCGGGCAGAGACCGCACCAGCTGCTCCAGCCGGGCTCGCCGCAACGCGTCCCACAGTTCCTGGTCGGGTGCCTCCGGCGCCGCGAAGCGCAGGTTGCCCGCGATGCTGTCGTGGAACAGGTGCCCGTCCTGGGTCACCACACCCACTGTGTCCCGCAGTGCGGCGAAGGACAGGTCGCGGACGTCCACCCCACCCAGCCGGACCGCCCCGGAGTCGGCGTCGTAGAGCCGGGGCACCAGTGAGGCGATCGTGGACTTGCCCGCACCCGAGGAGCCGACCAGCGCCACCAGCTGCCCCGGTTCGGCACGGAAATCCACTCCGTGCAGCACCTCAGCGCCACCCCGTGCATCCAACGTGGCGACCTCCTCCAGAGAGGCCAGCGAGACCTGTTCTGCTGACGGGTAGGCGAAGCGCACGCTGTCGAACTCCACCGATACCTCGCCGTGGGGCACCTCCCGGGCCTCCGGTCGCTCGGTGATCATCGGGCGGACGTCGAGCACCTCGAAAACCCGCTCGAAGGCGACCAGCGCGGTCATCACGTCGACCCGAGCGTTGGCCAGCGCGGTCAGCGGCGAGTAGAGCCGGGTGAGCAGCAACGCCAGGCTGACCACGGTGCCTGCGGCGATCTCACCGCGCAGCGCCAGCCATCCGCCCAGCCCATACACCAGCGCCTGAGCCAGCGCCGAAACCAGCGTCAAGGCGGTGAGAAACACCCGCGCCGACATCGCGCTGCGGACGCCGATGTCGCGGACCTGGGTGGCGCGGTAGCCGAACTCGGCGGCCTCGACCTCCGGACGTCCGAAGAGTTTCACCAGCGTGGCGCCCGGCGCGGAGAACCGCTCGGTCATCTGGGTGGTCATCGCCGCGTTGTGCGTGGACGCTTCCCGCCGCAGCTCCGCCATCCGCGCGCCCATTCCCCGCGCCGGCCAGATGAAGATCGGAAGCAACACCAGGGCCAGCACGGTGACCTGCCAGGACAGGGTCAGCATTACTGCCAGCGTCAGCACCAGCTGGATCGCGTTGGTGACCACGCCGGACAGCGTGGAGGTCAGCGCGGTCTGGGCCCCGATGACGTCGTTGTTGAGCCTGCTGACCAGCGCCCCGGTGCGGGTGCGAGTGAAAAACGCCACCGGCATCCGCTGCACGTGCTCGTACACCGAGCGGCGCAGGTCAAGGATCAGTCCCTCACCGATCCGGGAGGACTGCCAGCGTGCGGCCAGCCCGATCCCCGCGTCGAGCACCGCCAGCAACGCGATGAGCACGGCCAGTCCGATCACCAGCGTGACCTCTGCGTGCCCGACGATGCCGTCGACAACCCGGCCGGCCAGCACCGGTGTGGCGACGGCGAGCATGGCAGAAACTGTGCTCAACGCGAGGAAGATCAGCAACGACCGCCGGTGTGGCTTGGCGAAGCCGATGATTCGTCGCAGTGTGCCGGGCGCGAGCGAGCGCGGTGTGCTGTGCCGACGAGCCATACTGTTCAACAGGCTCCACGAATTATCCATCAAACGGCCTCCCGCTGTCGCACGAACCTGTCGTCCCCTACGTTGTAATACTGTAATTAATATCTTATTCCGGCACTTCCATGGTCCCTTAGCTTATTTCCTAGTCGCTTCAGGCAGGTTTGGCAGGAAAAGGGTGGAGTCCCCGAACTCGTGCCACAGATAGCCCTGTTCGAGAGCGGCGGCGTATGCATTCCCGACGAGTTCAGCGCCGGCGACTGCTTCGAGTAGCAACAAGTGGCTGGCCTGTGGCGCGTGCAGCCCAGTGACGAGTCCGGTCACGATCCGTGCCGGGTGATCAGGGCCGAGCACCAGGTCAGTCCACCCGCTCGCCGGTCGGACGCAGCCATCCGGCGCCGCCGCAGTTTCCAGCGCGCGCACGACGGTGGTGCCCACCGCGATGACTCGTTTCCCGGCGTCGCGCGTGCTCTGCACCAGCCGGGCCGTGGTCTCGGGTACCTCGAAGCGCTCAGGAGCAGGCGGCTCGTGCAGCTCGGGGCTGGAGACCCCGGCGTGCAGGACGACCGGTGCGATGGCGACCCCCAGCGCCATCAACTGCACCAGCAGCGATTCGGTGAACGGGCGCCCGGCACTGGCCATTTCGGCGCTGGCCATTTCAGCACTGGCTGGCCGGCGCGCGTACACCGTCTGATAATCCGACAGTGGGTATTGCTGGGTGAGGTAGCCGTAACTGATCGGGCGGCCATGCTGGGAGAGATATTGCACCAGCGGAGTCGGCGGCGTCACCGCAGCCCGCCATAACCGACTTGCGCCCGCAACGGCCTTGGAATCGGGATACGGCGTGGTGATATGGAGGTGAATGCCGCCGGGAAGGTGCAGCCGCTGCCCCGGATAGGTCTGCAGGTCTGGTCCGCGGCCGTCGATCCGGCGAACTTCGACCACCCACTCCGCAGGCCCCACCGGCGTGGATACATGCACCGGCACGGGCTGCCCGTCGTCTCGACGCGCGGGCACGGCGGCCGGCAGGGTAGCGGAGGTGTTGACCACGACGAGGTCGCCGGGGACGAGCAGGGTGGGCAGATCGAAGAAATGCCGGTGCTCGATCTGGCCGGGTCGAGCCACCAGCAGCCGCACCCCCTCGCGCGGCACCCCCCGACGTTCCGGCGGCCCGGCGGCCTCGCTTGCCGGCGGCAACGTGAACTGCGTGGTGGGCGTGGGCGCCCCGGGACGCGCTACGGCGATCGTCATCGCGCCGCCTCTGATGTGAGGTCCGTCACCCGGTAGCGTCCGCTTGGCAGGTCGCCTTCGGCGAGGGCCAGCAGTGCAGGGGCGACGCTCCCCGGCGGCGGTCGGTCGCTGATGTCCTCACCCGGAAACGCTTGCTGGTGCAGATCGGTGGCCATGTCGCCCGGGTCGAACGAATAGATCCGCAGCTGAGGACACTCGAGGGCCAGTACCGCGGTGAGCTGGTCCAGCGCGGCCTTGGCCGAGCCATAGCCGCCCCACCCCGGGTAGGGTTCCACGGCCGCGTCGGAGGAGACATTGACCACCCGGCCACCGCGCAGCACGAGCTGTGGCAAGAGCACCTGGAACAACACCAGTGGAGCCACGGTGTTGACCGCGTAGACGTGCTCGAGCACCTCGAGCGGGTAGTCAGCAAGCTGGGGTTGCGGGCTCGGACCCAGCACGCTGGCGTTGTTCACCAACAGGTCCAGGCCACCTGCGTCGGCCACCGCCTCGGCCAGCAGCATGCGGTGGCTGGGATCGGCCACATCGCCGGGTATTGCCGTCACCGCATGCGGTATCGCCAGGTTGGCGACCATCTCCGTGAGCCGGACGTGGTCGCGAGCATCGATCACTACATGCCAGCCACGGCGTACCAGGCGGTCGGTGAACGCCCGGCCCAGTCCCCGGGAGCCGCCGGTCACCAACGCCACCCGAGGCGTCTGAGCTCCGTTCTTCTCTGTCATGCCCCGAGCATGTAACTTCAACCCCACTTCAAGTCAAGGATGCTCCGGACACACGATGGACGACACAGACCTGCTGACGATCGGCGAGATCGCCCGCCGCGCCGGCCTGGCGACCTCGGCGCTGCGCTACTACGAGCGGCAGGGACTGGTTAGCGCCACCCGCACCTCGGGAGGGCAACGCCGGTACAGGCGGAACATGCTGCGACGGCTGGCCTTCATCCGCGCCGCGCAGAACGTCGGACTGTCGCTGCAGGAGATTCGAACAGCGCTGGAAACCTTGCCGGCCGGGCGGACACCCACCACTGCGGACTGGGCCCGGCTCTCCCGCTCCTGGCATAGCCGGCTCGACGAGCAGATCGCAGCTCTCACCGCCCTCCGGGACGGGCTCACCTCGTGTATCGGCTGCGGTTGCCTGTCGCTGCACCACTGCAAGCTGTCCAACCCCAACGACGCTGCCGCCACCTACGGTGCTGGTGCCCGATACCTGCCTCCTGCCCTTCGCCGACTACCTGACCGCAACCCGATCTAGCGCTCGACCCCCTCTTGTCGTTTCGGCCGCGACATCATGAGCGCTGTTCACTGCTCGCGTCGTGGCTAGGAGTGCTATATTGGTCAAACGACCAGGGCGATCGTCCAAGGCGTAAGCCCAACTCAAGGAGGTGGCGCCATGGCTGGTCGAACAGCGGTGAATCGGGGCCGAGACGTGCGACTCCAACTCCTGAGCACCGCAGCCACGCTCATCGCCGAGAAGGGCTGGAACGCGGTCAGTACCCGCATTCTGGCTGAGCGTGCAGGCGTGACACCTGGGCTGGTTCATTACCATTTCCCGTCGTTGCAAGCCTTGCTGCGCGACGCCGCCCTGGGCATGATGAGTGATCTTCTGTCCTCCGCCGAGGCTCTCTTCGAGGACGCCCGAACCCTCGACGCCGGCGTAGACCTGATGCTCAGCTCGCTCGACGCCTACACCGGCAACGACCCTACGTCGTTGCTGTTCATTGAGACGTATCTCGCTGCCACCCGCGATGAGACGCTGCGAAGTGAGCTTGTCGCTGTCGTTGCGGAGTTTCGGCAGCACCTGGCCCGGTGGCTCGCCAAACAGGGTGCCGGCACACCTGACGACACCGCGTCGGTCCTGACGGCCGCTATCGATGGCGTGATCCTGCACCGGGCGCTGAATCCGGCGTTGACCGCATCAGTGGTCGCTCCCCTGCTGCGACGGCTTATCGCCCCCGAAAGGACCAAGCAACCGGTTCTGCCTCACCGACACCACTGACCGACAGGATCGTGCTGAAGCTGACGAGCCTTCCCCGCGTGGGCAGATACGTCGGCACCGCACTGGTGGGCAAGTCAAGCGCTACTCTCGAACAGCTCAACAGTGGTCCCGCGGAGCTGAGCAACGTCGTACTCTTCGCGAGCTGATCGATCACCATATGCGCGTCGGCCGACAAATTCGACGATCCCAACGTCGTCGGCCAACCCACGACAATCGTTTGAGACCCATCCACTACACCGTCCATTGGAGACTCGACGAGTGCGCTGCTTCCCATCGCGCCGATATCGCGGATCGCCTAGGCTGCCATAGTCGGCCCCAGACCTCGGCTGGATCGCGGAACCCCAACCGGGTTCAGAATCAACGAGGGGTGGGAATGATGTCACCGACTGTCATTCCCGACGAGGTCACGCTGCGCCGGACGCTGGAATCCGCGGTGCGCGCTCCGTCGGTGTACAACTCCCAGCCGTGGCGCTGGCGCATCAGCACCGCTGATGGAGTAGACCTGTTCGCGGACCCGGACCGGCATCTCATGGCGATCGACCTAGACGGGCGTGACCTGCTGCTGAGCTGTGGCGCGGCGTTGCCCACTGGCAAACACCGCGGCGCTGGCCCGGGCGATCCCGCGGCGGCGCACCGACCGCCGTCGCTTCAGCGCCGCACCCGTCGACGAGGGCCTGCGCACGATCCTGACTGCCGCCCACCCCGCGGCGGCGCCCCGACCACGTTGTTCTGGAGCGGTGATGCGGCGACAACGAGATCAGCCGCCGGTGGAGCCGCTGAACCAGCACCTTCGCAGCGATGATCCGCCTCCGCCGGCGGCGACCGGGCACGGTGAGCCGCCCGATCGGGCCGCCGCGGTGCCGGGCCGGCGCTCGGAACTGACCCGCGGCGCGGACACCGTCGATGTGGCCACCTGGGCCGGATCGGTGCCCGCCGTATCGGGGATCGCCCCCCGGGTCCGGGTCGGCCGATCCCGGTGGTTCAACCTGCTATGGCTGCTACCGATCGGCTTCGTACTCCTGATCGCCGGGGTGGCACTGGCCAAAGAGCTGCGCGCCCTGCCGGCGGTGCGGTCGTTTGTCGACCACTATCCCGGAACCGTGCCGCCGCCCAACGGGCAGCAGGGAATCCCCGCCTGGGTGGGGTGGGAGCACTTCTTCAACCTGTTCCTGCTCACCTTCATCATCCGCTCCGGGGTCCAGATCATGACCGACCACCCCCGCCTGTACTGGACCCGGCACTGCACCCCGGGCCGGGACTGGTTCCGGTTCCAACACGAAGTCCCCGCCGACCCACTGTGGACCGCCAAGCAGGACTCGATCTCGCTGCCCGGACAAGTCGGGCTACCCGGGCTGCGACACTCCATCGGGCTGGCCCGCTGGTGGCATCTCGGCATCGACACCCTGTGGTTACTCAACGGCGCCATCTTCTACATCATGATCTTCACCACCGGCCACTGGCAGCGACTCGTCCCGACCAGCTGGGACACCATCCCGAACGCGGCCTCGGTAGCGATCCAGTACCTGTCGCTGGACTGGCCCGCCGATAACGGTTGGGTGGCTTACAACAGCCTGCAGCTACTCGCCTACACCGTTACCGTATTCCTCGCCGGACCGCTGGCGATCGTGACGGGGCTGGGTATGTCCCCCGCGCTGTCCACCCGGTTCCGGCGAATCAGCTCGGTGCTGTCTATCCAGACCGCCCGCTCGTTGCACTTCCTCGTCCTGATCTGGTTCCTGGGGTTCATCGTGATCCACCTGACCCTGGTCTTCGCTACCACGATGCGGGACAACCTCGACCACATGTACGCCGCCCGCGACGATCACTCCTGGACCGGTTTGTGGGTGTTTGCCGCCTCGATGGTCATCGTCATCGCTGGCTGGGTCGCGGCCACCCCGTTCACCCTGCGCCACCCCCGCGTCGTCCAGCGCGTCGGTTACGCGCTGATCGGGCCCCTGCAGCGGCTGTTCGAGCACCTTGACGCCAAACCCGGCCAGTACACCGAGAAGGACATCTCGCCCTACCTGTGGCACAACGGGAAATACCCCGACACTGACGAGTACAAGACGCTCTACGACAGCAACTTCGCCGACTACCGGTTGCGGATCGGCGGCCTCGTCGCCAATCCCGTCGAGCTGGACCTGACCCAGCTACACGCCCTGACCCACCACGAGCAGATCACCCAACACTTCTGCATCCAAGGCTGGTCCGGCGTCGCGAAATGGGGCGGAGTATCCATGCAGACCATCCTCGACCTGGTCAAACCCTGTCCCGAGGCCAAGTGGGTGGTGTTCTACTCCCTGGGCGAGGGCCCCGACGGCGGCACCTACTACGACGCGCACCCGGTCGAGCAGATGAGCAACCACCTTACGATGCTGGCCTACGACATGAACGACGAACCGCTGTCGTTCGGCCACGGCGCCCCACTGCGGTTGCGCAATGAGGTCCAGCTCGGCTTCAAGCTCGTCAAATGGATCAAGAGTATCGAGTTTGTCGCCGACTTTCACGACGTCGGCGGCGGCTACGGCGGCTACAACCAGGACCACGAATTCTTCGGCTACCGCCAAACCATCTGAAACCCGACCGACGAGCCGAACCGACCCGCGAAACACGGCCCAGGAAAGGTGTACCCATGGAGAAGTCGTCGCTGACCGCACTGGCTCGCGAACAGCTCAAGATCGCGCAGCAAGCCTCCAGCGGGCGCAGCGCGCGCACTGTGTACGGCGGCCATGAACATGTACTCCGCCAAACCCTGATCGCGCTGGCCGCGGGCCACAAGCTCGACGAGCACGACAACCCCGGCGAAGCCACCGTGCACGTGCTACACGGGCGGGTACGCCTCAGCGCCGGCGACCTCGACTGGAAAGGCTCCCCCGGCGACCTCCTCATCGTCCCCGACGTCCGGCACTCCCTCGAAGCGCTCGAAGACTCCGCCGTGCTGCTCACCGTCGCCAAACTCAATGGGTAGCGGTTCCCAGGTCACCTAGCGGTGGGGCCGAGTGAACAGGGGTTGCGGGTCAGTCTCGATGTCCGGGTCGGCCAGCAGCAGCACCTCATCGCCGGCCTGCAGGACAGTGCCGCCGCGGACGGGGACGAGAGCACCGTTGCGGTTGATCATGCTGATCCAGGCCTCCTCGCCCAGAGGGAGCGCGGCGATGGTGCAACCGTCTGCGGGGGCGCCGGCGGTGATGTTGTAGCGACGCAGGGCGGTGGGCTCGTCGCGGAAACGCATGCCCAGCGCCCAGGGCTCGGGTTCCAGGACCCGCATGGGCACTCCGGCGCGGTGGGCCACCGTGGGCACCAGGCCGCCCTGCACGGCGACCGAGAACGCCACCACGACGACCACGATCTGGTACAACCGGTCGGAGCCGGGCACCCCGGCGGACAGGATGTAGGTGCCCAGCAGGATCGGCACCGCACCCTTGAGCCCCGACCACATCACGAACAACCGCTCACCATTACTCATGCTGACGGGCAGGAGCAAGAGCCCGACCAGGACGGGGCGCACCACCAGCGCCAGCAGCACCGCTAACGCCAGGCCCACCAGCAAGGCGTCGCCGTGAACCAGCCCACTCAGGGACACGGTCAGCCCGAGCATCGTGAACGCGACGATCTCCGCCAAGCTGGCCAGCGACGAATGGAACCGTTCGATCTCGGCCTTATACGGAGCGCGAAGGTCTCCGACGACGATCCCGGCGACAAACACGGCCAGGAAACCCGAACCGTGGGCGAATGCAGCAAGTCCATAGATTGCCCCAGCAGCCAACAGGGTCCGCAGCGGATACAACGCCCCGCTGGGCAGCGGTAGCCGGCGCATCACCACCGACAGCACATACCCACCGGCGACGCCGACACAAGCACCGACCACCATCTCCAGGACGAACTCGCTCACCCCTGCACCCACGGCGTGCCAGCCGCCCGCGGTTCCCGCGGCCAGCAGCGCGGCCATCGCGGCGATACCGACCGGGTCGTTGACCCCGGACTCGCCCTCCAGCAGGGTGCCGGACCGGCCGGAGATCTCCCGGCGACCCAGCACCGAGAACACCACCGCCGGGTCGGTGGGGGCCAGCGCGACGCCCAGCAACAGCCCGGCCCGCCAGTCCAACCCCAACACCAGGTGCGCCAGCACCGCCACCCCTACTGCGGTGACCACGGTGCCAACCACACCGATCCACAGCACTGGACCACCGGCGGCGCGGAACCGGCGCCAGCCGATGTGCATACCGCCGTCGAACAACAACAGGATCAGCATCACGGTGACCACCCGCTGCACCGTGACCACCGGCAGCTTCCCCAGCGCCGGGACGAGGTCCGAGGCGACCGCAGCGGCTACCAGAAAGATCACCGGAGCCGGTACCCGGATCCGTTCGCTGATCCGGTTGGACAACACCGCGAGCAACCCAGCCACGCTGATGACCACAATGACCACGCCGAACGGCACGACATCATTCACTGCGGTGCCCGAAATCACCGGGTGGCTGGATCAGGGCTGCAGGCACAACGTCCTCCTGAAGACATACAGCATCCACTGCCGACCAGCCTTCCCGGCGCACCACCATCCACCCTACCTGCTGGTCAGTCCCTGATCCCAACAGTGGGGAGCCATCGGATACGTTGACATCTTCGGACCAACGCGCCTGGAAACGAACAGCCCTTATCGTGAGTGCACGACGTAATCGTCAGGGCAACAAAACATGCGCAGTCGTTCGCGGGAACGCCGCAAAGCGCACAGCCCGAGGAAATGTAGGCTCCGCGCGGTAATGCCAGTTGCCGTGGCGAATACCAGCGCGAGACCACGCCAGCACGGATCCACGGTCCCCGCAGGGCAGCCGCGGGTGGTCATCGCCGGCTCGCCGTCCTCACGCGGGTGCGCCCGGCCTGCGCGGCAGGGTCGTCGTCCATGGCGGCACCGCTGGCCATCCGCTCGGCAAGCCGGGAGGCCGCGCTTGTCCGCGGCCCCTGTGCCAGAACTGAGGAGCAACGATGACGCTGAAGGAGGTTTACTTCTTCTTGGTCCGGGTGGCGCCACCACGGCCACGCAGCGTCACACCGGACTCCGAGAGCACCCGATGGACGAAGCCGTACGATCGCCCGGTCGACTCAGCGAGCGCCCGAATGCTAGCCCCCTTCTCGTACTTCTTCTTCAGCTCCGATGCAAGCTTGTCCCGAGCCACACCGGTGATCCGGCTGCCTTTTTTCAGGTCGGCCACCTCGAAACGCCTTTCTTCCGACGCTAGAAGAGCCGGTCACGGCCCTTCCGGCAATGATCGACCACGTTAGCGATCTCCGCTAGACGATCTCCGGGTGGATCTGTGAGCGGTACCCGCAGCGGGCCCAGATGCGTAATATAGCGACAAAGAGGATAAATAGGATCGTCAGGTACAGTACTCGAGTACTGTGCGTGAGCGGTTCGTAGCCGATCAGGCTAGCTGCACCAGATCGAGGTAATCCGCACTCCAGTGATCCTCGGTGCCTTCCGGCAGCACGATCACCCGCTCGGGACCCAGGGCCAGCACCGCTCCGGGATCGTGCGTCACCAGCACCACGGCACCCGCGTAGTGGCGCAGCGCATCCAACACCCGTTCCCGGGACACCGGGTCGAGGTTGTTGGTCGGCTCGTCCAGCAAGAGCACATTGGCCGCGGAAGACACCAGCGCGGCCAGCGCCAGCCTGGTCTTCTCACCTCCGGACAGGGTGGTTGCCAGCTGATCCAGTTGCTCGCCGCGGAATAGAAAAGCGCCCAGCAGAGTGCGCAACTGCTGTTCGGGAGCATCCGGCGCAGCGTGCCGGAGGTTCTCCCACACCGTGGCACCGAGATCCAGCGTGTCGTGCTCCTGAGCGAAGTACCCCACTCGCAAGCCATGCCCGGGCTCGACCTGGCCGGCATCGGGCGTCTCCATGCCACCAAGCAAGCGCAGCAGGGTGGTCTTTCCGGCGCCATTGAGCCCGAGGATCACCACTCTCGTACCCCGGTCGACTGCCAGGTCCACCCCGCTGAACACCTCCAGGGAGCCATAGGACTTGCCCAGCCCGCTGGCGGAAAGCGGGGTTCGCCCGCAGGCAGCGGGCTGCGGAAAGCGGATCTTGGCGACCCGCTCGGCGCGTTGCTCGGACTCCGCACCGGCCAGCAACCTCGCGGCCCGTCGCTCCATGTTCTGCGCGGCGACGGCCTTGGTCGCCTTGGCCCGCATCCGGTCGGCCTGCGCCATCAGCGCAGTGGCCTTTTTCTCCGCATTGGCCCGTTCCCGGCGCCGCCGCTTCTCGTCAGCGGCCCGGGCGTCCAGGTAGCGCTGCCAACCCAGGTTGTAGATGTCGACCTCGCTGCGTATCGCATCGAGAAACCAGATCTTGTTCACCACAGCGGCGAGCAGCTCAGTGTCGTGGCTGATCACGACCAGCCCGCCATCGTGAGCGGTGAGGAAATCGCGCAACCAGGTGATCGAATCGGCGTCGAGGTGATTGGTCGGCTCGTCGAGCAGCAGCGTGTTGTTCGAACGGCCGCCCGAGCCGTCCGAAGCCCCAAACAGGATCCGGGCCAGTTCGACCCGGCGCCGCTGTCCGCCGGAGAGTGTGTGCAGCGGCTGCGTCAGTACCCGGTCGGGCAGCCCCAGGCTGGCGCAGATCCGCGCCGCCTCGCTCTCGGCGGCGTAGCCACCCAACGCGGAAAACCGGTCTTCCAGGTGGCTGTAGCGGCGCACTGCGCGGCTCTGCTCGTCGCGGCCGACCAGTTCGGCCATCTCTGACTGAGACTTCTCCATCTCATGCAACAGCTGGTCGAGTCCCCGGGCCGAGAGCACCCGGTCCCTGGCCGAGATCGACAGGTCACCCTCGCGGGGATCCTGCGGCAGGTAGCCCAACTCCCCGCTGTGGCGGACCTGGCCGGAATAGGGCAGGGACAGGCCCGCCAGCACTCGCAGCGTGCTCGTCTTGCCAGCGCCGTTGCGCCCCACCAGGCCGATCCGGTCGCCAGGCTGCACCCGCAAAGCTACTCCAGAGAGCAGGATCCGGGACCCAGCGCGCAGTTCTAGGTCAGTGGCTGTGATCACGTGAGGTGACTCCAAAGGTGGTCGCCGGCAGGGTCAATTTCCCCACACGCCGCAACGTACGGGGGCCAGCAGCACATCAGCTTGTCGCGACCACGTACCCATACTACCGGCGACCGCACCCGGATTAACTCTCCCGTCCAGTGACGCCACGTGGATGCGTATCGTCGTCGCTGGCCCCGTCAGTGCGAGGTGAGGTGCACCTCAACGCAACGGGTCCGCCGCGCGGCCTCGTCGAGCACTGCACGGCGCGGCTCGCCGATGTCCAGCACCCGTGCCTCGGCGCGCTCCAGTAATGCGGCCAACCGTGGGTCCGCAGCCAGGGTGCGGAGCGCGGCGGTATCCCCACCGAGGAAGAGGGCGTCCAGCGCTGCGGCGCTTGGCAGCAGTACCCGAGCCGCGGTGTCCGCCGCAGCGCGAAGCGCCACTCGCGCTTGGCCCTCCCGGCGCCGGGCAAAACGCTGCTGGGATTGCCCACCAGCAGCAGAACGCCCGTGCACCAGCCGGCTGCCAGTGCTGGAGGTGAGCACCACGCCCGCGCGGGCGATCCCTACGCTGTAGCCGCCCAGACGGACCAGCATCAATCCGATCGTACGCGGCACCATGAGGTGGTCGAGCAGGTCGTCCACCGCCAGACCGGGGTGCTCACCAAACTGCGCCGAGATCGGACCGAACGGCACTGGAATTGACGCCACTGCGCCATCACCAGCCGCCACATCCACCCGGTGTGGCGACGCCATGGTCGTCAGCGCCCCGCCGTGCCTGGCAGCAAATCGCTCCAGGAATCCGACCAGCCGCTCGGGCTCCACTTCTATCCCGCGCCCACCACCGGCAAGCTCCCGGATGTGGCTCATCAAGGCACGCTAGCGTGCACCTGTGATCGATGTGCTGGTGGCGGGCGGCGGTCCCGCGGGATGGGCGGTGGCCGCGGCGTGTGCGCGGCTGGGGCTGGACACCGAGTTGGTGGACCTCGCGCCGGACCGACCATGGCGGGCCACCTACGGATCCTGGCGGGGAGAGCTGCCCGCCGATGTCGATTCAGCGGTCGCAGCAACCGGCCGCGGCGAGGCGATCGGCACCACCGAACACCGCCTGGGCTGGGAGTACGTGGTACTGGACAACGCCGCGCTGCGGGGCGGGTTCGCTACCGCGCCGATCACAGTCATGAGGGGGAGAGTGCGGGATGCACAGCCCACTCCGAACGGGGTCACGGTGGATGTGGACGGTGCACAACGGCGGGCAGCCGTTGTCCTTGACGCCACTGGTGCAGCACGCTCGGTGCTCGGCGCCACTCCCCGCCGCGCATCCGCGGAGCAGACCGCGGTGGGAGTGCTGGTCGAGGCTGACGCCGCGCGCAGCTTGGTGACTCCAGGCGCTGCGCTGTTCATGGATTGGCGGCCACACCACGGCGAGACAGGCTGGCCGACATTCCTCTACGCGGTGCCGGTGACCACAGATCACGTGCTGCTCGAGGAGACGTCGTTGGCCCGCCGCCCTGGGCTGGGGCTTGAAACACTACGTCGCAGGCTGCATGCCCGATTGGCCTACCACGGCATCGCGGTACCTCCAGGCGGTGAGGAGCGGGTGCGAATCCCCGTGGACAGACCGCTACCGGCGCCTGGGAACTGGCGCGGTCCGGTGGTGCCGTTCGGAGCAGCGAGCCCGCTGGTGCATCCCGCAACCGGCTATAGCGTGGCCACGTCGCTGCAACTGGCCCCCCGGGTAGCGGACGCCGTGCGTGATGGGCTGCAGCGCGGCGGCTCAGCAGCCGCTGGTGCTGCGGCCTGGCGCACGGTGTGGAGCCCGGCCGCGCTGGCGGTCCACGCGCTGCGGCGCCGGAGCTTGGAGTCGCTGCTGCGGTTCCCAGCAAAGCTCGTGCCGGAGTTCTTCGATGTGTTCTTCACACTCCCCCAGCAACACCGCTGGGCCTATCTCACCGGCCGCGAGGACGTCCAGGGCAGCGCCGCCGCAATGGGTGCGCTGTTCACCGCAGCCCCATGGTGGCTGCGCAAGCGCCTGGTCGTCGGTGCTCTTGATCCGCG